>JAOADM010000044.1 GCA_026417315.1 Limisphaera sp. | reverse complement strand
CAACACCAGCGACACAACGTTCAAGTTGAATCCGTTCTGCTTGTCCGCGCCGTCGAAGGAGCGCCCCGGCAGCGCATTGGTCGAGCCGGGTCCCGGCAACCAGACGGCCGAGGTGTCCACATACCCACTGAGGGTGGTGGCCGGTAGCGCCGTCAACAACGGAGTGGCCTGCTCCTCGGCCCGTGGTGCGGCCGCAGCACTCACCACGCACAGGGCCACCAACGTTCGCGTGTACGTCTTCAGCTTCATGTTGTTCGTTCTCCGATGCTCGAGTTTGGTTTCCATGGGCCGGGCGCGCGGGTCCGGCAGGTCGGAGGAACAACGCAGACCTCCGGTCCAGCACCGGCGGCATCTTGCTTCCCTGCCGAACCACCGCGCGCCAGGCACTGCACGAGCCTCAGGAGCAGGAGGCGTGCCGCGGGGGGGACTCCACGGTGGAAGTACCTCTGCCGCAACATGTCATGTCGGCTTCCGGCTGCAGCGGCGTTCCGGTCGGTGGCGCATTCTGCGCGGTTTGTGCAAAAGAAAACAGGGCGAATCACACAAAAGCGCCACGCCCCCGCTGGCATCCTTGGAATCCGGGCAAACTTGAAGGCGCGCGTCCACCGGGACTCCGAGGGTATCGACGCCGCCGGGCGAAACGTTGCCGGCGTCGCGTGGAAAAAGCCGCTTGCCCTTTGCGGCGGGCGTTTCCGGCGCAGGGCAAACCCTCGTTCGCGGATTTTAACCGCTTTTCTTTTTCGGGCGGTCTCATAGGCTGAACCTCGCAGAGATCGTCAGCGGTTTGCATGAATCTGGCGCTCCTTGTCGACCACAGACCCGTCGCCGCCCGCTTCACCGGCCGATTGCTGGAAAGCTGCGGATATCGAGTGGTGCTGGTACCGTCCCTCGATCGCGCCGTGGAGGAGGCGCGTCGCCATGTGCCGGGGGTGGTCCTCTGTTACGCAGACCTGGCCCGCGCCGAGAAGTTCCCGGTCCTTCGACGATTGCGACAATTGCTCGGTTCCCATGGGCGGGTGTTGCTGCTGCTGCCGGCGCCTTCCCGGGCTGCCGCGGCAGCGGCCCCGCCTGCCGGTGCCGACGATGTCCTGCGGGAACCGCTGACGCGGGAGAAGCTGCTCGCAGCGCTGCCGCCGGTGACGGCTGGCGAATCCGGATTGCCCGCGCGATTGCGTTTCTGGGGCGTGCGCGGGTCTATCCCCACGCCGGGTCGGAGCACGGTGCGGTACGGCGGCAACACCAGTTGCGTCGAGGTCCGCGCCGGCCCGGAGATTCTCATTCTGGACGCCGGCACGGGCTTGCGCATGCTGGGGCGGCACCTGCGGGAAGAGTTCGGCGACCGGCCCTTGTCGCTGACGATCCTTCTGACGCACACGCATTGGGATCACATTCAGGGATTGCCCTTTTTTGCCCCCCTGTATGAGCCGCGGCATCGCGTGCGGATTCTGGGCTGCAAGGGGGCCCGCCGCGGACTGCGCACCGTCCTCAACCACCAAATGGAAAGCCCGTTCTTCCCCGTGGGACTCCCCGACCTGCCGGCCAATGTGACCATCGAAGAGTTTCCGGGTTCGACCTTCACGCTCGGGCCGGTCCGTGTCACCGTCACTCGCGCCAATCACCCCGGCCTTTGCGTGGGTTACCGGTTGACCGTCGGGAATCGTTCGCTGGTGTATTTGCCGGACAACGAACCGCACGGGCGCAAGCACCGGTTGCAGCGGCATTCCGGCGCGCCCCCTTCTCATGACACTGCTTTCGTGGAACAAGCCGACGCCCAGCTCACCGAGTTTTGTCGAGGAGCCGAAGTGCTGATCCTGGACGCCCAGTACGACTGTCAGGAATACCAGCAGCGCGTCGGCTGGGGGCACGGCTGCGTCGACGACGCCGTCGGTCTCGCCCTGGCCGCCGGGGTTCGACGCCTCTTTCTGTTCCATCACGACCCGGACCACGACGATGCGCAGATCGACGCACTGACCGCCCATGCACGGGCCCTGGTGAAGGCTCAGGGCGGGCGACTGCACGTGGCGGCCGCGCGCGAAGGCCGGGAACTCGTGTGGGCGCCGGCGGCCGGCTTGCGTTGAGCAGCCGGGTTTCCGCTTCCCCCGGCAATTCCGGGCCCGAGCAGGCGACCGGCCGGGGCCTGTCACAAACCGGGGTTCTCCCATGGAGTCGGAGTGGCCCACCCCATTCGGGCGGCGCGAAGCGTGCCGCTGAAATTGCGGCCGGGATCGACTCGGCGAGGACGACTCCGGGGTGAATGGCACGATCGGCGGGCCTTTTTGCGTGCCCCGAGCAGCGCCGCCCATGCCATCCGGGACACGGACAGCCGTGCCAGGCCCGGGACCGTCGCACAGTCAAGGTGAGGAATTGCGCGTGAACCGCGGGAGCCGGGGTCGTGGGCCCTACCGAGAGTGTTCACGCTCCCGCGTGGTTCTGCCGGGTCTGCGAGGCATCCCCTGCCGGGCGTTGGCGTCGGCCGGTGGAACGGGGAGACATTGCCGGCTCGGGCCTGGGCCGCGCTGGCCAGCCGGTTTGAAAGTGACTTTGGTGACCGGCTGCGGCATGGTGCCGGCAATTGCGAGCATGAAGAAACGGTTGGTATCACCCATATCCCGGAGCGGCCGGTTTCAAACCGGGCCCAGTGAGGAAGTGGCCCGGTTTACCCAGTCCATCAGTTTCGACCAGCGGCTCTGGGCGCAGGACATCGCCGGTTCCCTGGCCCATGCAGCCATGCTGCACAAGGTCGGCCTGCTGAGTACCCGGGAGTACCGGGCGATCCGGCGCGGGCTTCAAAGCATCGCGCAGGAAATCGCCGCCGGTCGCTTTGTTTGGAGGCCCGAGCTGGAAGACGTGCACATGAACATCGAGGCCGAGCTGACCCGTCGCGTACCGGCGGGGGCCAGACTGCACACGGGCCGATCGCGGAACGATCAGATCGCGCTCGATCTGCGCCTCTGGTTGCGCGAAGAAATTGCCGGGCTGCTCGACGATCTCCGGGCCCTCATGGGCGCCCTGGTGCGACTGGCAGAGCGAAATGCCGCAGTGCTCATCCCCGGCTACACCCATTTGCAGCGCGCCCAACCTGTCTCGGTGGCCCATCATTTGCTGGCGTACGTGGAAATGCTGGACCGCGACCGGGAGCGACTGGCCCAGTGCGCCGAGCGGCTGAACGTCTGTCCCCTGGGCGCGGGCGCGCTGGCCGGTTCCACCCTGCCTTTGGATCGCGCCTTCGTGGCGCGGGAGCTGGGTTTTGTGGATCGACGCGGCCGGCCGCGGCTGACGACCAATTCGATGGACGCCGTCAGCGATCGTGATTTCGTGGTCGAGTTCTGTGCGCATGCGGCCCTGTTGGCGGTGCATCTCTCGCGGCTGGCCGAGGACCTGATCCTCTGGAACAGCGCCGAGTTCGGGTTCATCCGCATCGGGGATGCCTACACCACCGGATCCTCGCTGATGCCGCAGAAGAAGAACCCGGACGTGGCCGAACTGATCCGGGGCAAGTCCGGTCGAGTCATCGGCAACCTCACGGCATTGCTGGTCGTGCTCAAGGGCCTTCCGCTCACGTACAATCGGGACCTGCAGGAAGACAAGGAACGGTTGTTCGACACGGCGGACACGGTCCGGGCCTGCGCGCGGCTCATGGCGGGGATGCTCGAGCAGGTCGAGTTCCAACCGGA
This sequence comes from Limisphaera sp., assembly GCA_026417315.1. Taxonomy (GTDB): domain Bacteria; phylum Verrucomicrobiota; class Verrucomicrobiia; order Limisphaerales; family Limisphaeraceae; genus Limisphaera. The sequence goes on along the minus strand of JAOADM010000044.1, from coordinate 18,367 downwards.
GCGCTGTGCGGCAGCGGTGGCCGACCCGATGCTGTTGGCGACCGACCTGGCCGAGGCGCTGGTGCGGCGGGGCGTCCCGTTTCGTCAGGCGCATCACCTGGTGGGTGCGGCCGTGGCACGCGCCGAGCAGCTGGGCTGTCCCCTGGATCAAATGCCGCTGTCGGAATGGCAGGCACTCTCGCCCCTGTTCGATCCCTCGATGCTCAGGGTCTTCGAGGTCAAAGCCGCCCTGCAACGCCGCGAGCTCCCGGGCGGGCCCGGGCCCCGGGAAGTGGCCCGACAACTGAAACGATGGAAGCAACGGCTGCAATGACATCCGGTCGCACGCGCGGCTGGGCGGGCCGCGGGCAACGGCCCATTCCGTCAGCCCCGCGGGCTCTTGCTGCCCGGGGTTCCGATTTCGCCGGACCTCAACGTCCGTTTCACGCCCGTTCTCGGTCATCGTCCGTCAGTCGGGGAACTCCGGAGTCATGACGCCGCAGGCCTGGCGTTTGCTGCGTGACACGTCGCGCTCGTTCTGGCTCAGCCTCCGCGCCCTGCCGCGCCGGGTGCGCCGCTCCATTGGGCTGGCCTACCTGCTGGCGCGCAGCACCGACACCGTGGCGGATGCGACCGCCCTGCCGGTGGAGGAGCGCCTGGCGGTGCTCGATCGCATGCGGGCGCAGATCCTCGACCCGGATCAACCGCCAGCGCCGGTTCTGGAGACATGGCTGGCGGGTCAACCCCGCTCGCCGGAATGCGAGCTCCTGCGTCACTGGCCCCGGACTGTCGCCCTGCTGGGAACGCTCCCTCCCGAGGACCGCGCCGATGTCCGGAAGGTGCTCGACTGGATCCTCGCAGGCCAACGTTCGGATCTGGTGCGATTCGGCCGCATCCCGGCCGAGGGGACCGTGACGGCCCTGGAAACCGCAGCCGAGCTCGAGCACTACACGTTTTGCGTGGCCGGCTGCGTGGGAGAGTTCTGGACCCGCGTGTGTCGTCGGCACCTGTTTCCGGAGATGCCGTGGGACGAATCGGCGGTCCTGGAGCAGGCGGTGGAGTTCGGCAAGGGCCTGCAACTGGTGAACATCCTCCGCGACCTCGCGGGCGACCTGCGCCAGGGCCGCTGTTACCTGCCATTGGAGGAACTGCATCGCCTCGGTCTGCAACCGACCGATCTGAGGCAACCGGCTGTGTGGCCAAGGTTGCAGCCGCGCTACGAACAGTGGCGGCAACGGGCGTTGCGTGCGCTCACCCTGGGCTGGGACTACACCCTTCATCTGCCGCGACGGCAGGTGCGACTGCGCCTGGCCTGTGCCTGGCCGCTTCTGATTGGCGCGCGGACCCTGGTCGGACTGCAGCAGGTCAATCCCCTGGATCCCGCCCAGCGGGTGAAAGTGCCGCGGAGGGAGGTCCGGGCGTGGATTGCTCGTACGCTGCTGCTCTATCCATGGCCGGAGCGTTGGGCCCGGCTGTTCCCCCGGGCCTGTGGTTGAGGGCGAGCCGGGCGGAGGGACCGCTCGAGCCCTGAGTCGCATGGCTGCGGCCTTCTCAGGGCTGTCGCGCTCTTCAAAACAAGTCCCACTGGTCAAAAAATGCACGCTTTTTGCCAAAGCCGGTGTAGGAGCGCACTAACAGTGCCAATAAGTTGGCCGTGTCAAACGTGCGAACCGACACGGAAAAATCCACAGGCGCACCGGAACCCGCACCCGCGGCGGCTCCCTCGGCTTCGCGGGGCACGACCCTGTCGCCCGAGACGGCCTTTGGCGCGCCCCGGGATTTTTTGGACAACCGGTTCGTGTACGTTGTGATTTCCCCGCGGGCCCGGGGATTGTCGGTCGGGATCAACATGAATCCCGACAAACGGTGCAACTTCGACTGCCTGTATTGCGAGGTGCAGCGGAACGTTCCGCCGCGGGAGACGCATCTGGACGTGCGCGTGATGGCGGCGGAGCTGCAGCGTACGCTGGACCGGGTCCGCAGCGGCCAGTTGCGCGATCGGCCCCTGTACCGGGGCTTGCCCCCCGAACTGCTGGAGCTCAAGCACGTGGCCCTCAGCGGGGATGGCGAACCCACCCTTTGTCCCAACTTCGCCGAGGCGGTCGAGGAGGTCGTTCACATCCGGGCCCTGCGCGAGTTCTTCAAATTGGTGCTGATCACCAACGCCACCGAGCTGGACCGACCCGAGGTCCAGGCCGGGCTGCGCCACTTCACCCGCAGTGACGAAATCTGGGCCAAGCTGGACGGGGGCACGCAGGCCTATCTGGACAAGGTCAGCAACGTGCATGTCCCCCTGGAGAAGATCCTGCACAACATCCTGACCCTCGGACGACAACGGCCCATCATCATCCAGAGCCTGTTCCCCTCCATTCGCGGAGAGGAGCCGCCCGAGGAGGAAATCCTGGCCTTTGCCCACCGCCTGCGGGAACTGAAACAGGCGGGCGCTCAAATCGAGTTGGTGCAGATTTATTCGGCAACGCGACCTTCGCCCAAATCGGATTACGGACACCTGCCGCTGCGCTCGCTGTCCCGGATCGCCCAGACCGTTCGCGTCGTGGCCGGTTTGAAGGCAGAGGTTTTCTAAACATCCTCCGGCCGCATTGGCCGACATCAGCCGCCGGGCTGGGCGCGCCGGACCTTCGCCACGAACCTTTCGTTCAGCCGATGCCGGCACGTTCCCGGACCCCGCGGAGCCGGGCGCGGCCACCGCGCTCTCCACGGACCCCGTCGGAGACCTCACCGGCACAGCCGCGAAGATGCTTTTCGGCTGTTGAGCGCGTGGGGTCGCGCTAGATTGGCGCCGCATGGACGCGTTGGTGGCACTGGATACGGCGCTGTTCCGGCTGGTGTATGAACATCTGCGGAACCCGTTCTTCGACTGGCTCATGCCGATCCTGAGCGGGCACCCGCTGTTTTATCCGGCCGTCATCCTCCTGGCGGCGTGCATGCTTTGGAGAGGCGGTCGCCGGGCGCGTCTTTGTCTTCTGATGCTGTTGCTGTTGCTGCCCGCCGGAGACGGTTTGGTCTGCAACACGATCAAAAAGGCCGTCGGCCGCCCTCGTCCGTTCGCAGCGCTCGAAGGCGTTGAATCCCGCGTGGGCAGTGGACAAAACCGCGGCAAGAGCATGCCGTCCGGCCACGCGTTCAACTGGTTCGCGGCAGCAACGATCCTGGCACTGTACTATCGCCGCAGTTGGCGGTTCATGGTGCCCCTGGCGTCGGCGGTGGCGTTTTCCCGGGTGTACAACGGCGTGCATTATCCCTCCGACGTGTTGGCCGGCGCGATCCTGGGCAGCGGGTATGCGCTGGCCGGCCTGTGGGCGGCCGGTGAAGTATGGGACCGCATCGGTCGGCGCTGGTTTCCGCTCTGGTACGCGCGATGTCCGCGTCTGATTCCGCCCTGGCCCGAGACCGGTCCACCGGATTCCGCGGCGACGGCGGAGACGGACGCGACCCGTGCGACGACCGAAGAACTCCAGTGGCGGCGCGCCGGCTACCTGTTGATCGCCGCACTCCTGCTGGGGCGCTGGGCGTATGTCGCCAGCGACCTGATCCAGCTTTCCGAAGACGAGGCGTATCAGTGGCTCTGGTCGAAACGACCCGCGCTGGGGTACTACAGCAAACCGCCCTGGATCGCCTGGAGCCACTGGGCCAGCACGGCCCTCTGGGGAGACACGCAGTTCGGGGTTCGGTTTTTCGCCCCCCTGATTGGAGCGGTGCTGGGGTGGACGTTGCTCCGGTTTTTGTCGGGCTGGATCGGGGCCCGCGGCGCGGTTCTGTTCCTGCTCATGGTGGCCACCACGCCCCTGTTGGCCGTGGGAAGCACCCTGATGACCGTGGATCCGTGGAACGTGCTGTTTTGGACCCTGGCCATGGTGGCCGGCTGGCGCGCGACCGGGCCGGAGGGCCGCACCCGCGACTGGCTCTGGGTCGGGTTCTGGATGGGCCTGGGGAGCCTGAGCAAGTACACCGCCCTGTTGCAGTGGCTGTGCTGGGCAGTGTGGTTCGCGTTGTGGCCCGCGGCCCGGCAGCATCTGCGCCGGCCCGGACCGTATCTGGCGCTGCTGATCAATCTGATCTGTCTGCTGCCGCCCCTGCTCTGGAACTGGCAGCACGGCTGGGTCACGGCCCAACACGTGGCCCAGGACGCCAACCTGGGACAGCCCTGGCGCCCGACCCTGCGTTACCTCGGGGAGTTTCTGGCCGGAGAAGCGGCCTTGTGGAACCCGGTTTGGTTTGGCGCCATGGTGACGGCCGTGATCGGTACACTGCGCCACCTGCGCACGGATTCGCGGCTCCTGTACACCCTCAGCATGGGCCTGCCGGTGTTTCTGGTGTACCTGCTGTGGACGCTGCATTCGCGCGTCATGCTGAACTGGATTGCCCCGTCCATCCTCCCGCTGCTGTGTCTGACGGCGGTGTACTGGCAGGAACGGCGGAACCAATGGCGGCCCTGGCATCGGCGCGCTTACGCGGTGGGATTGGCCCTCGGCCTTCTGATGCTGGTGCCCATGCACGACAGCCGCCTGCTCCAGCGCGCCACGGGGGTGGTCCTGCCCCAAAACCTCGACCCGCTGCATCGCGTGCGCGGTTGGAAGGAAACCGCCGCGCTGGCTGCGGAGGCCCGACGCAAGTTGTTGGCCGAGGGTCGGCCGGTCCTGATCATCGGCGACCACTACGGCATCACCAGCCTGATGACGTTTTACCTGCCCGAGGCCCGCGCCGGGTTGCCGGAGGATCCCCTGGTGTTCTGCCTGCCGTCGCCCCGGCCGAAAAACCAGTTTTATTTCTGGCCCGGCTACAGCAATCGGAAAGGGGTCCACGCCGTCTTTGTGCGGCGCCTGAAGTCTCCGGTGCGATTCAAGGAGTGGATTCGCCGGCCGTTCGATCCGTCCCTGCGCTGGGAAGCCCCGCAGCCGCAACCTCCTCCGGACACCCTGCTCGCCCAATTCGAGGAGGTTGAGAGTCTGGGCGTGTTCCCGGCGGTGTGGCGCGGCCAACCCCAGCAATGGGTCCAGTTGTATGCGTGTCGGTCCCTGCGTTGATACTGCGCCGGCCGACGCCGGGGTGGCCGAGCGCTTTTGGGCCGTGGCCGATTACGACCTGGACAGCACGCTCGGCTGTGGCCAGGCCTTCCGCTGGCGCCGTCGCGGTTCGAGCTGGGAAGGCGTGGTCGCGGGCCGATGGGTCGAATTACGACAGGTTCCCGGAGGGGTGCACGCGCGCGTCGCGGCGCCTGTGGCCGACTGGGACTGGCTGGTCGACTATCTCCGACTGAAGGTGCCGCTGGAATCGGTGTTGGCGACCTTTCCCACGGAGCCCGAGTTGCAAGCGGCGATCCGCCGTTGGCGCGGACTGCGTGTGCTCCGACAACCCGCCTGGGAATGTCTGGCCTCGTTTCTCCTCTCCACCAGCAAACGCATTGCGCAGATCCAACAGGTGATCGAGCGGCTGTGTCAGAGGTGGGGAGACCCGGTGTCGGTGCCGCCGGATCACCCGCCGGCCTGGAGCTTTCCGGGACCGGACCGACTGGCTGGCGCGGGTGAAAACGAGCTGCGCCGGTGTGGCATGGGTTTCCGCGCGCCCTACCTGATCGCCGCGGCCCGGGCGGTGGTCGAAGGACGATTGGATTTGGACGCGCTGAGGCGGGGTTCCTACGCCGGGGCTCGCGCGGCCCTGATGGCGCTGCCGGGCGTGGGCCCCAAGGTGGCCGACTGCGTTTGTTTGTTCGGCTTGGGCTTCCTGGAGGCCTTTCCCGTGGACACATGGGTGGCGCGTGCGCTCCGGGAGCGCTACTTCCGCGGCCGACGCGTTTCGCCGGAACGACTGGCCGAGTTCGGTCGGCGCCACTTCGGCCCGTACGCGGGCTATGCGCAGCAGTATCTGTTTCACGATCGCCGACTGCGCGCGCAGCGGCGGCCCGCGGAAGACATTGGGACGCCCGCGGCCCGGTCCGGCCGCCCATCCCTGCCACCGGGGATCGCAGCCTGAGGCCGGCCCGGCGGCCTCCTCAAATCTCCAAAAACTTGCCCGGGTTCAGAATCCCTTTCGGGTCCAACGCCCGTTTGATTCGCCGGTGCAGTTCGACCACCTCGGGGGGGGCGGCCAGCGGCCACCATCGTTGCTTGGCCAGGCCGATGCCGTGTTCGCCGGTGATGGCACCACCCCAGGCCAGCACCTGGCGGAACAATTCGTCCAGCGCCGCATCGGCGCGTTCCCGCGCCCCGGGTTGGTTGAAGTCCACCATGAGATTGGTGTGGATGTTGCCGTCCCCGGCGTGTCCGAAGCAGGCCACCGGGATGCAGTATTTCTTTTGCAGCCGGGCGGCGAAGTCGAACAAATCCTCCAACCGACTGCGCGGCACCACGATATCTTCGTTGAGCTTGGTCAGGCCGGTATCCCGCAGGGCATAGGAGAACTCGCGTCGGATCTGCCAGACCTCTTCACAGGCCTCGGCCCCCAGGCCAACCTGAATGAACCGCGGCCGGTGCGCGCGCACGATCTGTCGGACCTGCCGCACCTCGCCGCGGACGGACCGTTCCTGGCCGTCCAGCTCCACGATGAGATGGGCGCGACAGCCCCGGAGTCGTTCACTGCGGGTCCGGCGCCAGGCCGCTTCCAACGTAAAGGCATCGGCCAGCTCGAGGGCCGAGGGCAGGAACCCCGCCTCCAAGATGGCATGCAGGGCGCGGACTGCATCCCGCATCTCCGAAAACCCGACCGCCAGATTGGCCCGGAACGGCGGCAGCGGGAGGAGCTTCAACGTGGCCTCGGTCACGATGCCCAACAAGCCCTCGGACCCGACAAAGAGCCGATGCAGATCGAACCCGGTCTTGTTCTTGTGCGTCCGGCCGCCCAGTCGCACCACGGTGCCGTCGGCCAGAACCACTTCCAACCCCAGGACGTAATCCCGGGTGACGCCGTATTTGAGGCAGCGCGGTCCGCCGGCGTTGGTGATGATGTTGCCGCCGATGGTGTTGTCGGCACGGCTGGCCGGGTCCGGGGGATAAAACAGACCCCGTTTCTCCACCTCGGCCTGCAGATGCGCGGTGATCACTCCGGCCTGAACCACGGCCACGAAATCCCGGGGATGGATCTCCCGGATGCGATTCATGCGCACCAGCGACAACACAATGCCGCCGCGGACCGGCACGCACCCGCCCACGTAGCCGTGACCCGCGCCCCGGGCGGTCACCGGGATCCCGTGCTCGCTGGCAAAGCGAAGCGTGCGCGCCACCGTGGCCGTGCTGCGGGCCAGCACCACCGCGTCCGGTCGGTGCGCCGCAAACCATTTGTCGCCGGCATGAGCCTCGAGTGTGGCCGGATCCACCCGCACCTCGCCGCGCGGGAGTAATTGGACCAGCTGCGACACCCACTCAGGCGGACCCGGGTTCGTCCGGGCCCGGCGTGGCGGTTCGAAGGAATTGGCGGACTTCATGGGCTTCGGATTCGGGAACTTGCACCAGGATGCCTCCGGCGGCCAACGCGTATCCACCCAGGCTCAGCGCCGCGTCCTCGTGCACGACCTGCGGGTGAAACCCCGCAGTCTCCAGCCGCGACCGCAGCAGGTGGGCCTCGGCCGGGTTCAACAGGGTGGCGATGGTGACCAGTCTCATGCGCGGGAATTCCCCGGCGCGGGGGATTCGGAGAACACCTCGGCAAAAATCAGCACGCCGGCCCCGGTCTGGAGGGAGCTTTGCACCTGCACCATGACCTCCTGGCCCACCAGGTGTTGCGCGTGGTTGACCACGACCATGGTGCCGTCGGGCAGGTAACCGATGCCCTGATGTTTTTCCTTGCCCTCCCGCACGATGCGCAACCGGATGGTTTCGCCGGGCAGGAGCACCGTGCGCAGACACCGGGCCAGCTCGTGGAGGTTCACGCAGGGCACGTTTTGCAGTTCGGCGACGCGAACCAGGTTGGCGTCGTTGGTGAACAGACGGGCGTTGAGGTTGCGCGCCAGCCGGATGAGTTTGTTGTCCACGCCCGTCTCGTCGGGAAAATCCGCGTCATGGATGCGGACCTCGGCCCGTTTGGAGCGTTGGATGCGATTGAGAATCTCCAGGCCGCGGCGGCCGCGCGCCCGTTTGACGGGGTCGGCCGAGTCGGCCAACTGATGCAGTTCGCGCAGCACGAACCGGGGGACCACCACGGTGCCCTGGAGAAAGTTGGCCTCCAGCAACTCGGCAATCCGGCCGTCGATGATCACACTGGTGTCGAGCAGGATCAAACTGTCGGGCGCCTGGCGGGGCGTGAACCGCACGTAGGGAATGATCAGCGAGAAATCCTCCTTGTTGCTGCGCATGGCCAGCACCATGCCGATGTATCCAAAGGCCAGGAACAACCCCAACCGCACCTGCCAGCGGGTGGTGGGATCGGCGTTGTCGAACAGTCCCGAATGATCGATGAGCTGGGCCACCACCATGCCCAGGATCAGCCCGAAGGTCACCGCGGAAAACGCCCGCAACGAAAAGCCCTTCAGCATCTCGTCCACCGCAATCAACAGCCCGCCGAATCCGAAGCCCAGCAACAGGCCCAGCCACGGATGTCCCGCGTACTCGGGTCGCAACTGACTGATGGCGTAACCGGCCGTGGTACAGAGCCCCAGGAAGAAAATGCGGATGATCCAGAGGGTCATGACGAGGTTCAGGGATGGGGATGATGCGGTGCCCGCAAGGGCTTCGTCGAGGCGGGCCGGGGCTCCGGCGGCGGTCGCGGCTTCCACAGCAGCCGCCAGAGACCGAGTCGGTTCAAGTTGCTGGTGGTCACCGAAAGATTCTGCGCAATGCTTTGCAGTTGTGCGGCCAGCTCCTCGTCCGTCAACAACCGGCCCGCCACACCCCGGCCGGCGCGCAGGTCCTGCAGAATCTGCTCCAGGTTGGCCGTAATGGAGTCCAGACGCTCCAGGCTCTGTGCGAGCTCGTTCGTGTGGCTTTCCAACACCCGGTTGAGCTGATGGGTGAACCGGCTGAACTCGGCCGTGGCGAAGTTCAGATTGCTGACCGCCAGCTCGACATTGGGCGCCTGCGCATCCAGCAGATGCTCGACGCGTTCCATGGCCCGTGCGGCGCGCCCGGAGAACTGACCCAACTGATCGAGCGTGTTCGACACCTGCACCAGATTGGGTTCGTTGAGCACCACCCGACGAATGTCCGCGATCGTGGCATCCAGCCGCCGCGCCGTCTGGTCAATGCGACGGATGAACCCGCTGGCGTCGCGTGCGGTCTGTTGCAGGTTGAACGGGGGCGGGCATTCCGCCTCCTCGCCCGGTTCGAAATACCGGGCCGCGCCGTTGGTGCCCGGGTAGATGGCCACGTACTGGTCGCCCAAAAACCCGCTTTGCTCGATCACAAAGAGGGCGTTGGTGCGGATGCGGTACTCCTGCAGGATCCGGAGCGTCAGCCGGGCAATCCCGGCCTCCGGATCCAGCTGCAGGTCCGTGACGTTGCCGATGGGATAGCCGGCCATCAGAACCGCGGCGCCGCGTTTGATCCCGCCGATGTCGGTCGTGCGCAGATGCAGCGTGTAGGTGCGGGCGAAGCGCGTGACGCCCTTGCTGAAGCTGACCAGCAGGCCGGCCAGCAACACCAGCCCCACCGCTACAAACAGGCCCACCTTCCATTCGAGCGAGCGGTTCTCCATGGCTCAAAAGTCCGGATGCTTCGGGTCCGACACGCCATCAATGAAACGCCGCAGGACCGGGTCGGTCGAGGCAAAGATCTCCTCGGTCGGCCCGGCGGCATAGATGCGTTTGTCGTGGAGCATGGCCACGCGATGCCCCACCCGACGGGCACTGCGCATGTCGTGCGTGACCACCACGCTGGTCACCCGCAACTGATCGCGGATGCGGATGATGAGCTGGTCGATCGAATCGGCCACGATGGGATCGAGGCCGCTGGTCGGCTCGTCATACAGCAGGATTTCGGGACGGTACACAATGGCGCGGGCCAGGCCCACCCGCTTGCGCATGCCGCCGGAGAGCTCGGCCGGGCGTTTGTGCTCGATGCCGGGCAGGTCCACCAGCTCCAACGCCTCCGCCACGCGCCGCGCGATTTCGGCGCGGGTGAGGTTGCGCTGATTCCGGAAGGCAAACGCCACATTCTCGGCCACGCTGAGGGAATCAAACAGGGCGGCGTTCTGGAACAACATGCCGAACTTGCGGCGCACCTGCAGCAGGCTGCGCTCGTCCATGCGCGTGATGTCCTGCCCGTCCACGTACACCGATCCCGCATCCGGCTGCAACAAGCCGATCAGGTGTTTGAGCAGCACACTCTTGCCGCAGCCGCTGCGTCCGATGATGACCACCGACTCCCCCCGCTCGATCCGAAGGTCCACCCCCTCCAGTACGGTCTGCGGACCAAAGCGCTTGGTCAACTGACGCACCTCGATCATAACCCCAGGGCGGTCAGCAGCGGCGTCAAGCCGAGTGTCAGGAAGAAATTCGCCACCAGAATCGAAATCGACGCCACGACCACCGCTTCCGTGGTGGCCCGCCCCACTCCTTCGGCCCCCAGCCCGCAGTTCAAACCCTTGTAGCAGCCCACCAATGCCACAATGCCGCCATAGATCACCGCCTTGATCAGCCCGATCACCACGTCCACCGCACCGGTGTACCGCAGCATGTTGTGCCAGGCATACGCCGGGTCGATCCCCAACAGACCCACCCCCACCAGGTAGCCCGCCCCGATGCCCACCGCAATCGCTTCCGCAGTCAGCAACGGCAGCGCCACGTGCGCCGCCAGTAACCGCGGCACGACCAGGTAATCCACCGGATGCGTGGCCAGGGTCCGCAGGGCATCGATCTGTTCCGTCACCCGCATCGTGCCCAACTCGGCGGCAATGGCCGCCCCCACCCGGCCCGCCACCATCAGCCCGGTGAGCACGGGCCCCAGCTCGCTGCACATGGACACACTCACCACCGCCAGGGTCGCCGTGTCCATCTTGACCTTGTGAAACTGAAAGAATGTCTGCGCCGCCAGCACCATGCCGGTGAACGCGCCGGTGATGAGGATCACCGACTGCGATTTGACGCCCATGAAATGAACTTGATACAACACGTCCCGCCAACTGGCCCGGCCGCGGAACAGGGAGCCGAACGCCTCGCGCGCCAGCAAAGCCACCCGGCCCAGCCCGCAAAGCCAGTCCGACCACCAAGCACAGCCCACGCGCATGGGCGCACTTCTAGCAAACCGCCCGCATCCCCGAAAGCAAAAGACGCCGCCTGCCTCCCGGCCACCCTCGCCGGTCGCACGGGAGCCGGGGAACCCGCGCCGATCGGGCCTGAGGCGCCTGCCGAAACAGTTGCGGACCCGCCAGGGGCACCTGCGCGGGCAGGGAATCCCAAAAGCAGCCCTGTTGCCATGGGGGAAATCCTTTGCGGGGCTCCTCCCGCAGAGTCCACGCGGCCCTTGCGGAGAGATTTCGAGCCCCACAAGGATTGCACCACGAGCCCGTGGTTCGAGGCGCAAGGGTTGTCCGACCCACAGTTCGCATCCGCCCACGACAGCTCACCGGGCCCGTCGTGGCAAAGGCCGGTTCCCGGGCCCTAGAGCTCGTCCATGGCTGTACTCCTCTCGCTGCCGGTGTTCAGAAAACGCCCACGGCTGCGCCCGCGCCCTGGTTGCCCCCTCCTTTGTGGGGCAATTCACTCGGGAGCCGGTTCTGAAGCGCAGGAAGCCGAGCCGGGTGCCGGACTGAACGCGAGCACGCAGCCTGCAATCGCGGAATTCTCGGCGGCCGAGTCACGCCACGGGGACGGGCTCCCCGAACTTCCTCGCTTGGAACGCGCCGATGGGAAAAGCCGGCCGCTACGCCCGGAGCTCGTCCCCCGGCCGCGCACCCTGCCGATCGACCCGGCAGGCCGGCCCGACCCATTTGCCCACGAAGGCCGCGGTCTGCTCCGCTCAAACAACCGTGAGTGGGTCGAACCGTGAGTGGATCGTCCGGGCCCGGCGGCCACGCCGCTACCTCCGGGCGACACGGGTTTGATTCACCGGCCCTGGGGCCGGCACGGGCTGCCGGACGCGCGCAGCGAGGAGACCTCACGCACGCGCCCAAGGGGTTGCAGGGCGATATTGCAGCGTGCCGATCGTGTGCGGAGTCCGCAGGAGACCGCCAGTTCGCGAGCAGAGGGCGCGCCCCTAGCTCGAAAGTGCACCCGCCGCCGGCGCGTTCTGTTTGAAGACCAGCTTGTCGCCCTCGACGGTCACCTGCACGGGCTCGCCCTCGTGGATCGTGCCGCGGAGGATCTCCTCGGCCAGCGGATCCTCCAGGTACCGCTCCACGGCCCGCCGCATCGGCCGGGCGCCGTACTGCGGATCGTACCCTTTCTGCACGAGGAACTCCTTGGCAGCCGCGTCCAGCTCCAGGCGGATGTTCCGTTGCTGCAGTCGGCTGAGCACCTTGCCGATCTCCAGATCCAGGATGGCGATGAGGTCGGCCTTGTTCAGCGGCCGGAACACGATCACGTCGTCAAGCCGGTTCAGGAACTCCGGCCGGAAGACGCGCTTGGCCTCGTCGAGGATCTTTTCCCGGATTCGCTCGTAGGTCAGTTCCTCGCTCGTGGGCCCGAAGCCGATGGTCCCCTGCCGCCGGATGATCTCCGAACCGACGTTCGAGGTCATCAGGATGATCGTGTTGCGGAAGTTGACCACCCGGCCGACGTTGTCGGTGAGTTTGCCCTCTTCGAGGATCTGGAGCAGCATGTTCCAGACGTCCGGGTGGGCCTTCTCGATCTCGTCGAACAGCACCACCGAATAGGGCTTGCGGCGGACCTGTTCGGTCAGCTGGCCCCCTTCCTCGTAGCCCACATACCCGGGCGGCGACCCGATGAGGCGCGAGACGTTGAACTTCTCCATGTACTCGCTCATGTCGAGCTGGATCAGCGACTTGCTGTCGCCGAACAACTGCTCGGCCAGCGTCTTGGCCAGCAGGGTTTTGCCCACCCCGGTGGGGCCCAGGAGCAGGAAGGATCCGATGGGCCGACGCGGATCCTTCAGATCGGCCCGCGAGCGCCGCAGCGCCTTGCAAATGGCCGTCACCGCCTCGTGCTGGCCCACGATGACCTTCTCCATTTCGGCCTCGGTGGCCAGGAGCCGCTGCATCTCGCCCTGCTCCATGCGCTGCAGGGGAATCCCGGTCCATTTCGACACCACCTGCAGGATGTCTTCCTCGTCCACCTTGACCCGCTTCTCCTCCCGGGTGGTCCGCCACTCGCGCAGCAGGGCCTCCAGTTTTTCCTTGGCCTGCTTCTCCTTGTCCCGCATGGCGGCGGCGCCTTCGAAATCCTGATTCTTGATGGCCTGTTCCTTGGCGGCCTTGATCTCTTCGATCTTGGCTTCCAGCGCCTTGATTTCGGGCGGACGAATCATGGTGCTGATGCGTGCCCGCGAACCGGCCTCGTCCATCAGGTCGATGGCCTTGTCCGGCAGGTACCGGTCGGTGATGTACCGGACCGAGTAGCGCACCGCCGCCTCCAGGGCCTTGTCGGTGTACTCGACCTTGTGATGCTCCTCGTACTTGGGGCGAAGCCCCTTGAGGATGAGGATGGTCTCCTCGGGCGACGGCTCATCCACGCGCACCGCCTGGAACCGGCGCTCCAGGGCGGCGTCCTTCTCGATATACTTCCGGTTCTCGTTGAGCGTGGTGGCGCCGATGCTCTGCAGCTCGCCCCGACTGAGCGCCGGCTTGATGATGTTCGAGGCATCCATGGTGCCCTCGGCAGAGCCGGCCCCCACGATGGTGTGCAATTCGTCGATGAACAGGATGACGTTGCGCGAGCGCCGAATCTCGTCCATCACGGCCTTGAGCCGCTCCTCGAACTGGCCGCGGTACTTGGTGCCGGCCACCATGAGCGCCAGGTCCAGCGTGATGAGCCGCTTGTCCCGCAGGATTTCGGGCACGTTGCCGGCCGCAATCTCCTGGGCCAGGCCCTCGACAATGGCCGTCTTGCCCACGCCGGCCTCGCCCAGCAAAACGGGATTGTTCTTGGTGCGCCGGCAGAGGATCTGAATGACCCGCTCGATTTCGTTGCGTCGGCCGATGACCGGATCGAGCTCCCCGCGCCGGGCGATCTCGGTCAGATCGCGCCCGAACGCCTTCAACGCAGGTGTCTTGACCTCGCCGGCCTTGCGCCCCGGCGTCGGCTTCTCCTGCGGTTCGCCGGGCGAAGGTTCCTCCTGGGCGGCAAAGTTGGGGTCCAGTTCGCGCAGGATCTCCTGCCGGGTCTGCTCCAAATCCACGTCAAAGCTCTTCAACACGCGGGCGGCCACGCCGTCGCCCTCGCGGAGCAGGCCCAACAGAATGTGTTCCGTGCCCACGTAGGTGTGATTGAGCGCTTTGGCTTCTTTCTGCGCCAGGGCCAGGACCTTTTTGACGCGGGGCGTGAACGGGATGGTGCCCATGATCTTCTGGTCCGGGCCGGTGCCCACGAGTTTCTCCACCTCAAGCCGGACGGATTCCAGGTCGAGGCCCATGCGCTGGAGGACGTTGACGGCCACGCCCTGGCCCAGCTTGAGCAGACCGAGGAGCAAATGCTCCGTGCCCACAAAATTGTGGTTGAATCGGTCGGCTTCCTTCCGCGCCAGCGCCAGCACCTGCTGCGCTCGCGGAGTGAAATTGCTCATGGACTCTTCGCTCATAGCCACCCTCAAATTGCGCCATGCGGCCCGCTTTGTCCAGTGCCGCCGCCGTCGGCCCGACCCGACGCAGGGGACGGTCTGCACCGCACCGCTTCCTTTTTCGGCCGATTCGCGCCAACCCTGAAGCTGCAGCTGTGGCCGCCCCTGCCACGGCCGAGCCTGATCACGGTGCGTCCAAACCCTGGCGCACGGTCGGAAGAGCGCTCACCCCGCATCCCCCTGCTCTCCCAACAACAGCCACTTCGGATCCCCGGCCGCACCGTGGATCGCTGTCGGCGCGTGCCACCGCGTGCGGGACCCAGGGCCTGATCCGACGATCGCGTCCAACATGCCGCGCATGCATCCATTCTTCAAGTCCGGATCCCCGGGAGCCGAGAGTCCGAAAAGGTCCCTCTCCCTGTCTGGCGAAGGGACGCGCCCGGGCAAAACCAGCCGCCGCGGCAAGAGTTCGGCCCCGGGCAAACCCGCCGACACCCAAACATCGAATCGCACGGTCGTCGGGCTCGGACCCCCGGCTTCTGAACCAGCCCAAGGGGTCGAACACAGCGCAAGAGCAATCCCGGCGCGGCGCAATGAACGATCGGATCCTGCATTCGCCCCCGGGACACAGCAAAGGAAAACCATCCCGGCAGCGACACAAACGGAGACTGACCAGAATTGGGCATTGGCCGGGGACGGGCGGAGGGGCAATCTGGAGCTCGCGCTGGCGCGAAGGGCCACGCGGTAGTTGCGCCGTTCTTAGGGAGACCGCAAGGCAAGCAAACGGACGTCCAACATGAAACCGAGAAAGATCGCCCCACGCACATGTCCCCCCGCCGGGAGCTGGCGCCCGCTCCTGTGGTTCTCTCTTCTGCTGCTGCCGTGGGCCCATGCGCAAACCAACGTCTGGCCCCCCATCACCCGGCAGGCCCGCCCCTGGACGTACTGGTGGTGGATGGGCAGCGCGGTGGACCGCACCAACTTGGTGCGCGAACTCACCCGCTACCGCGACGCCGGCCTGGGCGGCGTTCACATCATCCCCATCTACGGCGCGAAAGGTTGGGAGGACCGCTACGTCCCGTACTTGAGTCCCGCCTGGCTTGACCTGCTCGACACCACGGTTCGCGAAGCCGAGCGGCTGGACCTGGGCGTGGACATGACCACGGGCACCGGATGGTGCTTCGGCGGCCCCCGCGTGACCGATCGGGAGGCAAACGCGCTGGTGGAGGCGCGCGAGTTCACAGTGGCGGCCGGCGAGACCTGGTCTGCAACCTTCGAAGTGGGCTCTCTGCAGGCCCTGATGGCCTTCGGCCCCGCAGACCAACGAATGGATCTGCTTCCCCACCTGCGCGAGGACGGTTCGGTCACATGGCAGCCCCGGGACGGTCCGTGGCGCGTGATCGGCGTTTCTCAGCGCCCCTCCGGGCAGCGCGTCAAACGGGCCGCGCCCGGTGGCGAAGGGCACATGCTGAACTTGTTCGAGCCCCTGGCCATGACCAATTACCTGCGCTGGTTCGACGAAGCCCTCTCCGCCTATGTCGGGGCGCGTCCCCGGGCCCAGTACCATGACTCGTACGAGTATCGCTGCGACTGGTCGCCCAGTCTGTTTGTCGAATTCGAGCGCCGGCGGGGTTACCGGTTACAAGATCATCTCGACGCCTTCTTCGGCCGCGAACCCACCGACCGCGCCGCACGCATCAAATGCGACTACCGCGAAACCCTCTCGGACTTGATGGCCGAGGTCACGCTGCCCCTCTGGACGGCCTGGGCCCATCGTCACGGATGGCTGACGCGCAACGAGGCTCATGGCTCTCCCGGCAACTGGCTGGATCTGTACGCGGCCGCCGACATTCCGGAAACCGAGATGTTCCATCGCGATCGCAATCGTCTCCTTTGCAAGTTTGCCTCCTCCGCCGCGCACCTGACCGGCCGGCCCCTGGTCAGCAGCGAAACCGGCACCTGGCTGGCCGAGCATTTCACCGAAACGCTGGCCGATCTCAAAGGCCTGCTGGATGACTTCTTCCTCAGCGGCGTCAACCACGTCTTCTATCACGGCACCTGCTATTCTCCGGACGAAGTGCCCTGGCCCGGCTGGCTCTTTTACGCCAGTTTCCAGATGAACCCTCGAAACCCCGTTTGGCGCGACGTGCCCATCCTCAACCGCTACGTGGCGCGGTGCCAGGCGGTGTTGCAATCAGGACGTCCCGACAACGATCTGCTCCTGTACTGGCCCATCCACGATTTCTGGCACAATCCCACCGGCACCGCCCGCAATCTCACCATTCACGCCCGCGACTGGTTCGAATCCCAGCCGGTCGGCGAAGTGGCCGCGGAGCTGTGGGCGTGGGGCTACGCATTCGACTACGTCTCCGACCGCTTCCTGGCCCGGGCCCACGCGGAACAGGGCCGGGTTCATCTGCCCGGAGGCGCCTACCGCGGGGTGGTGGTGCCGGCCTGTCGGCGGATGCCAGTCCCCACGTTGCGCAAGTTGCTCGAGCTGGCCGAAGCCGGCGTACCGGTGTTTTTCGCGCGCGGGCTGCCGGAAGATGTCCCCGGCTGGCACCAACTCGAGGCGCGTCGAAAAGAACTGGCGGCGTTGCTCGAGCGCGCGCAGGCCCTGCGGACCCGGGCCGGCGTCCGACTCTACGTCGGCGACTTGTTGCGTGCCCTCTCGATCGCAGGCATCGAACGGGAACCGATGTTTGATTTCGACGGGCTAATGTGCATCCGCCGCGCCCTGCCCAATGGCGGGTATTACTACTTCGTGGCCAATCGTGCCGCCACGGAGGCGTTCGAGGGCTGGGTGACCCTGGCCCGGCCGGCCCGGGCAGTGCGCATTCTGGACCCCATGACCGGCCGGTACGGCCGACCGCCCACGCGCGTGACCGCGGAGGGCGGTGCGGCGGTGTACCTCCAGCTTTGGCCCGGCGCTTCACTGATTCTCCAAACCGGCAACCAGCCCTTCGAAGATACGCCGTGGACATGGTGGACCGCGGCCGGCCCGTCCTTTCCCTTGGAGGGCCCGTGGGAAGTGGAGTTCATCGCCGGCGGTCCCACCCTGCCCGCTCGTTACACGGCCGAGCGCGCGGGTTCATGGACCGAGGGCGGCGATCCCGAACGGGAACGGTTTGCCGGCACTGCGCGGTACACCCTTCGCTTCGATGCACCCCCGGCTGCCGCCACGGTTTGGAGGCTCGACCTGGGCCGCGTGGCCCAGAGCGCCCGCGTGCGTCTGAATGGCCGGGACGTGGGCACCTGCCTCATGCCGCCCTGGCGTCTGGAGGTCCGCGACTTGCAACCCCGCAACAACATCCTTGAAATCGAAGTCACCAGCACCGCGGCCAATCGCATCCGCGACCTGGATCGGCGTGGCGTGGCCTGGAAGACTTTTCACGACATCAACTTTGTGAACATCAACTACCGGCCGTTCAACGCCGCGGATTGGCCCGTGCGGGAGTGCGGCCTGCTCGGACCGGTCACGCTGACGCCGTTGGAACCGATCGCCCTCAGAGAATAGCCTTCCATGAGCCTGATGCTGCGCATTCCCTGTGCCCGTGGGCTGCTGGCCCTGGCCGTCTTCACCCTCGCGGGGTCGGCGTTCGCTGTCGCAGGCGGGCCGGAGCCCGATCCGGTGGACCCGGCCGTCCTGCAGCGCATCTACGAGGAGGTCAAAACACCCTACAAGTACGGCATCGTCTTGCGCGCCCCGCCGGGGCGAAAAGTCGATTGCCCCAACGTGTTCCGCTTCGGCGGCCGCTGGTACATGGTGT
>JAOADM010000043.1 GCA_026417315.1 Limisphaera sp. | reverse complement strand
TGTGTATAAGAGACAGGCGGAGCACTGCGTTCACGAAGCCTGCCTGCGGGGCCAGGCCCAGTCGCTTGGCCAGTTCGACCGTTTCATGAACGGCGGCGTGATCGGGGATCCGGTTCAGCCAAAAGATCTGGTAGAGCCCCAGCCGCAACACGTCCTGGAGGCGCGGGGGCTGGGTACGGTCGCCGGTCTTGCGCGCGATCAACCAGTCCAGTGTGGCCCGCCACCGCACGACGCCGTATACCAGCTCCTGGCAGAGTCGGCGGTCGGCTGGCGAGAGGGTTTCGCCCGCCAGTTCGCGTTCCAGCAGCGCGTCCACGAACTGTCCGGTGCGCGCGTGTTGCTGCAGGATCCGAGCGGCAATTTCTCTTGGTTTTTGTGCGCTCACTGCGTTTAATGTTGGCGTCCGGTTCCTGTCCCCACGCAGGCCGTGACCATTCTGTTCTATGCGAGAAGCATTCGAGAAACTGGCTGAGGCGGGCAAGATCGAACCCCGCCACATCGAACCGCTGGTACGCCTGGCCACTTGCGGATTTTGCTGGCACCGTTCCTGGGGCCTGGGGCGTATCCGGTCGGTGGACCCCGTGTTTGCCCGCTTTACCATCGATTTTCCGGGGCGGCCGGGGCACATGATGGCGTTGTCCTTTGCCTCGGAAGTGCTCCAGCCCATCCCCGCCACCCATATCCTCGCCCGTAAGTCCCTCGACTTGGAGGGCCTGCGTCAGATGGCGGCGACCCAACCGCTGGAATTGGTCCGGATCGTCCTGGAGAGCTACGGGGGGCGCGCCACGGTGGACCAGATCCAGCAGGCGTTGGTGCCCGACGTCATCGCGGAGGATTGGAAGGCATGGTGGGACCAGGTGCGCAAGCAGATGAAGCGGGACGGGCACTTCCAGCTGCCGCTGAAGAAGGGCGAACCCGTGGTTTACCAGAAGACCGAGCGGACGTTGGATGAGCGGCTGCTGGAGACCTTTGCGGCCGCCAAGGGGTTGAAGGCGCGTCTGGCGGTGGTGGCGGAGATCATGCGCAGTCTGGAAGACCTGGTGGACAAGGCCGAAGTGGCGCGTCAGCTCGTGGCGGCTCTCAACGAGGAGATTGCCTCCCATCAGCGCACCCAGCCGGCCCTGGCCATGGAAGCCATTTTCGTGCGCGACGAGCTTGCCCAGGCCGCCGGTCTGCCGGCGGAGGACGCGCAACTCAGCGCCGTGTCGATCTGGGCCGCCCATCCCCAGCCGGGGCCCATTCTGGAGGCGCTGCCCGCCGCCAAGCATCGTCGTGCGCTGGAAGCGTTCCAACAGGCCTGGCCCGATCGCTGGCCCCAGTTGTTCCTGGAGGCTCTCAATCAGGTTTCCGCCCGGGTCTGTCGCGAGTTGACGCAGTTGCTCATCCAGGCGGGCCACTTGGAATCCCTCAAAGAGACGCTGGCCCGCCACATCAGTCACCACACCGCCAGCAGCGAACTGTTGCTCTGGTTGGGCAAGGAACGGAGCGACGCCTTCGCGGACATCCTCGGTCCCGAGGTGTTTCGTGCCATGCTCACCGCCCTGGAACGCGACCAGTTTCAAGAGCGGCGGTCGAGCCGGCTGCGCGATTTCATCCTCGACGACGCCAGTCTCATCGCGGAATTGACCGCGGCGGCGGACATCGAGGTGATCAAGGACCTCACCCGCGCCCTGCAGTTCTCGCCCGTGTTCGATGACATGGACAAGCGGTCGCTGCTCGCGCGGATCGTCAAGAGTCATCCGGCCATCCAGTCCCTGATCACCGGCGAGCAAACGCGGCAGGACACCAGCTTTTGGGTTTCCTGGGAAAGCCTGGAGCGACGCCGGGCGGAGTACGACGAGCTGGTTCACAAGCGCATCCCGGCCAACTCCCGCGAAATTGCAATTGCCCGCAGTTACGGCGATCTCAGCGAAAACCACGAGTACAAGGCGGCCAAGGAAATGCAGAAGATCCTCATGCGCCGCAAAGAAGAACTGGAAGCCGAGTTGGTCCGGGCCCGCGGGACGGACTTTGCGAATTTTCCTGCCGATGCCGTCGGACCCGGTACCGTGGTGGAACTGACGGATCTGAACACCGGCCAGCGGGAGACGCTCACCATCCTCGGAGCCTGGGATTCCGATCCGGACAAGGGCATCATCAGTTATCTATCGCCCGTGGCCCAGGCCCTCATGGGACACAAACCGGGCGAGGAAATCGAATTCGAATTGCACGGTGCGGTGCACCGGCATCGGATCGAGAACATCCAACCTTATCGGAAAGCCCCGGCTCCGACCGCGCCCGCGTCGGAAACCGGAAGTTCCCCGGTGGTTGCACCTGCCCCTGTGGAGGGCTCGTCGGGACCGACGGACGCGGCCGGTTCCTCGGACACCGCGCCTCCGGCCGTCGCCCAATCCGGTTCGTCGGAACCCGTTGCGGCCAGCGGAGCTGTGACTCCTGCTGTGGCCCCCGCGGCGGAAGCGATCTCCCAAGGCGTCCCGACCGCCGCAGAAGTGCCGGGCGCGGGACCCGGGGGAGCTGAAATGATTCCGGAACCCGGGCCTGGTGGAGCGGCCACAGGGTCCGGCCGGGACTCGGTCCACGTCGGCTCCGAACGTGTGGAAGGCTCGGTAATCCCCGAGACGGGGCCGCAAACCGCCTGAGGCGGGACGCGCTCCCCCACGTGGGCACGGCCGCGTGCCCCGGTCCTCCCGCCGAGACGGCCGTTCCCGGTGCCCGGGCACCGGTTCAGGCCGCTGCCCATTGCTCCCGCAGCAGGCGCACGGCGGCAGGAATGCTCTGCCGCGGATCCGCCTTGCTGCCGCATTCGAAGCTGATGAAGTTTTGATACCCGATGAACTTCAACCCCCGCATCCCGTCCACGTAATTGTCCCCCTCGTCCTCACCCGGCATTTTGCGTTCCTTGCGACTGGCGATGTGCACGTGCTGGAGGTACGACCCCGCAGCCACGAATGCGGCGAAATCGCTGGGCTCCTCCCAGGTCATGTGCCAGAAATCCCCCATGACGGCCACACCCGGATGATTCACGTCGCGACAAATCGCAGCCGCATCGGCCAGCTGGCGCAAGAACCAGGTTTCGCGTCGGTTCAGTGGCTCCAGCAGAATCCGCGTGCCGGCCTTGTGCGCGTGTTCCCCCAGTTCGGGCAGGAGCTTCACCAGCAATTCTCGACCCTCCACGTGGCCGAGCTTGGTTTGGCCGTGAAATGCAGGGACGACGATCAGGCCCACGGCGCCGAGGGCCCCGGCGGCGGTGAGGATTTCCTTGATGGACCGGATGGCCTTTTGCCGGACTTCTTCCTGTTCGCTGATCAGGACCCCTTCAAAGCCGGCGCACACCGCGCTGATGCGAATCTTCCGGCCCCGGAGGGCCTTCTGGAACTCCTCCACGCGCCCGGGCAGGCCGCCGCCCCAGGGCTCGATCCCTTCGAAACCGTGAGCCTCCAGGAAATCCAGTTTTTCGGTCAACGTTTTGCCCGGGGCCACGCCCTCCTGGCACGACAACCGTAATCGTGCCGGTTGGGGCGGCTTGGGCAGGTTCTGCGCCTGCGAAACAGAGGGCCGGGTCGCGGCAGCCAGGCCCAGCGCCGAAAGGGCAAGGAATCGACGTCGCGAGGTTTTCATAAGTCCTGTTCTGACCGACGAGATTTCATGGCCGCGCCTTCAAAAAAAGTCACTTCGAAAGGCGCGGCCCCATCCGCGTCCATGCTGGTTTGGTGGTTGCCAGCACTCAATCTCGGAGCTCTCCCGAGAGCCTTGGGCCCCCGGGTGGCGCGGCCCGGAAATAGGGGATCGCGCACGGAAACACCGGTCCCGCGCCGTCCTCGGGGTTTCGAACCGCATTCAAAACCCCGCTGCAGAAGCAGGTCGCAAGCCGGTGGGCGAGGAGTCCGCGATTTCGATCTGCGTGCCTCTCGACGGCCCGGAATCTCGGCAAGGTTCCGAGCACTCGCCCGGCCTGAAGCCGGCGAGATGGTGGAGACGACGTGCGGAGAGCGGCCCCGGGCGGGCTGCCGAGGGTGGGGTCGGCCGTTTCGGTCCGGTGGCTCGGGCGGATGCGGCCTCCGGTTGCTGTTCCCCATCGACCCGCGCATCGGTCCGATCCGGAACAAACCTCAGGCACGCTTTGGAAGATCCGTTTCCAAGCACTTCTCCGCTCCGAAGGCTCGCCCCAACAAGAGGCGGTCGTCCGCACCCGCGAATGGATCCGCTTTCAGTGACCTGAAGAATCGAGGTGAAATGAGGGCCGGGCGGCCCGGGCCGCGGAGGGCGGGGGCACCGGCGGGCGGTTCGGCACGCGGCATGTCTGCGTTGCATTCAATACCCCTCGCTCGGCCCAATCAGGAGTCAAAGACCGCCCGAGCAGCTTCCTCCGGCGGGGTGGATCTCCGAAGGGGTGGCGCAACGGGCTTCAACTCGGTCACAGGATCAGGCACGGAGACGGTCGCCTGCGCGGAATGAAGAAGGCCACTTCTTGGGCGGAGATCGAGGGAGAGGGCCGGGTCCCGGGAAGAGCACGAGGGACCCCCGAGCCTGTCGAGATGGGACGAGGCAAGGAGAATCGGTTTGGGAGGGGCCCCCGAGGGCGATGGGCCGGACCCAACGGTGCGTGCCGGGGACCGGTAACGGGCCGGCTCTTGTCGGCTTGCCTGCGTTCCCCGGCTGGCCCATCTTGCGGGCCATCGAAGAACCTGGGCCGGGCGCTGAAACGCGGGGCGGTTTCGGGCCCCGGCCCGGTGGAATCCGAAGCGAAAGGCATCGCATGGGCTTGCTGGACGGTAAGATCGGCGTGGTGTTCGGCGTGGCCAACAAGCGTTCCATTGCGTGGGCGATTGCCCAGGCGTGGGCGCGCGAGGGGGCACGCCTGGCGTTTACGTACCAGGGCGAACGGCTCAAGGAGAACGTGGCCGAGTTGGTGAGTGCCTTCGGCAGCGACACCTTGTTGATGCCGTGCGACGTTACGCGGGACGATCAAATCGAAGCCGTATTTCAGGAATTGCGACAGCGCCACGGCCGGTTGCACTTGTTGCTGCATTCGGTGGCGTTTGCCCCGCGCGAGGCCCTGGAGGGCCGGTATCTGGACACCAGCCGCGAGGCGTTCCGCGTGGCCCTGGACGTCAGTGCCTACTCGTTGACCGCCCTGGCGCGCGCGGCCGCGCCCCTGATGACCGAGGGCGGCAGCATTCTGACCCTTTCGTACTACGGCGCCGAAAAGGTCGTCCCGCATTACAACGTCATGGGCGTCGCCAAGGCTGCGCTGGAGGCCAGCGTGCGCTACCTGGCCTACGATCTGGGCCCCCAGCGGGTGCGGGTCAATGCAATCAGTGCCGGCCCGGTCAATACTCTGGCGGCCCGCGGGATCAGCGGGTTCACGGAGATGTTGCGGCATTACGAGGCCAAGAGTCCGTTGCGCCGGAATGTGCTTCCGGAGGAGCTGGGAGCCACGGGATTGTTCCTGGCCAGCGACGGTGCCGCTGCCATCACCGGTCAGGTGATCTACGTGGACTGCGGCTACCAGATCATGGGCATGTAAGGGACGCTTCGCTTTGCGGCACTCACAGGGACCCTCCGAAAGACGCGCCGTGCTCTCCCGCGACAATTTCTCCGCTTTCCCGCCGCAGGGGGTCCCGCTGCGGGGCAAGGCCCGTCCCTGATTTTCCCCCGGCTTTTCGGGCGGGCGCGCGCAAGAGCGGCTCCTGAGGTCGGTGGCCTCCGCTTGGGGAGCCAGCCGGCTTTGCGTGTCGTACGGACGATCCCGGCCCGAACAGGCCTGCCCACTGACTCACGACTCCGCCGCCCCGGGCCTTCGGTTTGGCTTGCCTGAGCGGTCGGCCCCGCGCCGTGTGGCGCGGCTGCGTTCGGGGTCTGCCACTTCACCACCGGCGGGTTCCCCCGGGGGCAAGATATGTTGCACCTTGGACAAAGGCGGCAATGCTCCGCCGTCCGCCTCTGCCTACCGTGCCTCGAGGATGGGACCGAGGCCGGACCTCGCGGACACGGATCCCGGGGCGCGGGATCCGGAGAGGACTGCGAGCGCGGCCTCCACCCGTCCGGGCCGTTTCGTACCCAACCATGGGGGCCAGGTGCATGAACGCGGAGAGACCCACAGGGCGCGACGCTGGGAGGACCGGGGTGCCGGGGATGGCGTCCGCTCCGGACCACCGGCGCGGACGATCCTGGGGCGCGGTCGCCCAGGGGGTTGCACTCCGGGGCGGGTCGACGCGCGCGTTCGGTACCTGGTCGGGTCGCTCGAACACAGGAGGGCCTTGTGAACTCTGAGGAGAACCGAGGCACGCAACCGCTGCCGCCGCTGTGGCGAAACTGGTGGAGCCTGGCAGGGCTGGTCATTGCCGGGGGTGCCCTGTTTTCGTTCCTGCTGTTGTTCACCCTGGATACGCTGGCCCGGTTCGGGAATCCGTACCTGGGCATTCTGACGTATTTGGTGGCCCCGGCGTTCCTTTTCCTCGGCCTGGGCCTGACGGTGCTGGGCATGTGGCGCGAGCGGCGTCGTCGCCTGCGCGGTGGCGCGGGCGTCCCCCATCTGGTCCTCGACTTCACACGGCCGCGGGACCGGAAGTTGCTCGGCGCCTTTGTGGCGGGGAGCGTGGGGTTTTTGCTGCTTTCGGCGGTCGGGAGTTATCAGACGTATCACTTCACCGAGTCCACCCAGTTCTGCGGGCAGGTCTGTCACACGGTGATGGAACCGCAGTGGACGACGCATCAGCAGGGACCGCATGCGCGGGTGGCTTGTGTGGAGTGTCACATCGGTCCGGGAGCGACCTGGTTCGTAAAATCCAAACTTTCCGGCACCTACCAGGTCTATGCGACCCTGGCGGACAAATATCCCCGGCCGATTCCGACGCCCATCAAGAATCTGCGTCCGGCGCGGGAGACCTGCGAGCAATGCCACTGGCCGCAGAAATTCATCGGGGATCTGGATCGGACCTTTGCCTATTTCCTGGCGGACGAGACCAACACGCCGTTTGTGGTGCGGATGACGATGAAAGTGGGCGGCAGTGATCCCCGCCACGGTCCGGTGGGCGGCATTCACTGGCACGTGAACCCGACCAACGTCGTGCAGTATGTGGCTGCGCGATGGGAGAACGGCCAGTGGGTGCCGGATCCGACCCGGCAGAGCATTCCCTGGGTCCGGCTGGTGGACGGTCAGGGGGTGACCCTGGAGTTCCGCAAGCCGGGATTCACCAATGATCCGGGAAGCTTTGTCATCCGGACGATGGACTGCATGGATTGCCACAATCGCCCGGCGCATCAGTACCGCCCCCCGACCGAGGCGGTCGACCGGGCGCTCCTGCTGGGTCGCATCGATCCGGGGCTGCCCTGGATCAAGTCGAATGCCGTGTACGCGCTGACGCAACCCTACACCAACCGTACCGAAGCCCTGCAGCGCATTGCCACCTTCCTGGCCGAGGCGTATCCGCCGGACCGCTTTGCCGAGGCCCAACCACGGGTGCGAGAGGCCATCGCCGTGGTGCAGGAAATCTATCGGAACAATTTCTTCCCGGAGATGCGCGCCTCGTGGGAGAAGTATCCCGATCACAGCGGCCACATGTATTGGCCGGGGTGTTTCCGGTGTCACGAAGGCAAACATGTGACCGCAGATGGCAGGCGCAGCATCACCAGCGATTGCAACGCCTGCCATGCGATTCTGGCCCAGGGCCGGGGCGAGGAGCTGCGTCTGCTGACGCCGGAGGGACAACCGTTCCGGCATCCGGGCGACGAGGTGGACGGTGGCTGTTATGACTGTCACACGGGAGGTTTGTGAGGTGCGACGTTTCCGGACTCTCCGTCAGGCCGATCCCACGGCGGCCCGTGCGTGCCTGATTCCGCCGGCGCAGCCCGGGGCCACGCAGCAGAACCCTGGCGGCGGGTGGGTGGTGCTGGTCCTGCTGCTGGCGCTGGTCGGGGGGGCGAGGGCCGCAGAACGCTTCTCCAATGCGGACTGCCTGGACTGTCATCTGGATCCCACCACGACGCGCAAGCGCGGCCAGGAGGTGATCCCGTTGGTCTTTCCCACCAACGCCTTTGCCGCGTCCGTGCATGCCGCGCTGGACTGTGTCGATTGTCACGAAGGCATTCCGGAGCTGGTCCATTCGACGCCGCTGCCGCCGCCCAACTGCGCCGGTTGCCACGAGGCGGAAGCCCGGCAGTACGCCGCCAGCATCCACGGGGTGAGCCATACCCTGGGGGCCAGTGGCGCGGCGCAGTGCTGGGATTGCCACGGGTCGCATGACATCCTGCCCGTGAGGCACGCCGATTCGCCCGTTTTCAAATTGAACCTGCCCCGGACCTGTGCCCGATGTCACAGCAACCCGGGTTTGACGGAAGAGTACCGGATGAAACATCCGGAGGCGGCGGCCCACTATGTGGACAGCATTCACGGGCAGGCGCTGCTGCGCCGGGGGCTGATCGTGGCGCCGTCCTGCAACGACTGTCACGGGATTCACGACATCAAGCGCAGCGTGGACCGCGACTCGCCGGTGCACCATCTGAATGTCGCCCGGACCTGTGGCCGGTGCCATCTGGGAGTGGAACAGATCTACGAACGCAGCATTCACGGGCAACGGCTGTTGGAGGGAGACAAACGTGCGCCGGTCTGCACCACCTGCCACTCGGCGCACGAAATCGAGCCACCCGCCTCCGGTCATTTCAAGGCCACCAGCGACCGCAAATGCGGCCAGTGCCACCAGGATCGGCTCACCTACTATCACGAGACCTATCACGGCAAGGCCATGGTCCTGGGGCGGCCGAATCGTGCGCCGGACGTGGCGGCCTGCTACGACTGTCACGGCCATCATGACGTGTTGCCCACGTCGCACCCCGACTCGCGTCTTTCCCGGGACCACATTCTGGCGACCTGCCAGCAATGCCATCCCAAGGCCACGGTCGGCTTCACCCAGTACAAGCCGCATGCCAATCCGCTCGACCGGGAGAACTATCCGGTGTTGCATGCGGTCTTTGTGGGAATGACCTCGCTGGTGGTGGGGGTCTTTGTCTTTTTCGGAGCCCACACGCTGGCCTGGCTGGTCCGCACCCTCTATCTCTATCTCCACGATTCCAAGACCTTCCGGGAGGCCAAGGTCCAGATCCAGCGCGACGACGAATGGTTCACCCGGTTCACGCCCTTCGAGCGCTTCCTGCATCTGCTGGTGGTGACCAGTTTCCTGTTGTTGGTGGTGACCGGCATGCCGCTCAAGTTTTACTACACCGACTGGGCCAAAGCCCTGTTTGGGGTCATCGGCGGACCGGACACGGCGCGGGTGTTGCATCGGTTCGGGGCCCTGGTGACGTTTCTGTATTTCGGACTGCACCTGGCAGCCCTGGTGGGCAAGGCGTGGCGCGGGCGGCACCGGGTGCGGGATCCGCAGACCGGCCGCTGGCAGTGGCGCCGTGTACGGGAAGTGTTGTTCGGCCCGGACTCGATGATTCCCACCCTGCAGGATTGGCGGGACTTCGTGGCGCACAACCGCTGGTTCTTCGGCAAGGGGCCGAAGCCCCAGTTCGACCGCTGGACCTACTGGGAGAAGTTCGATTACCTGGCGGTCTTCTGGGGCGTTTTCATGATCGGCACCTCGGGTCTGATCATGTGGTGGCCGGACTTTTTCACGCGGTTCCTGCCGGGTTGGGTCATCAATGTGGCCCACATCGTGCATTCGGACGAGGCCCTGTTGGCGGCGGGGTTCATCTTCACGATTCACTTCTTCAACACGCATTTCCGGCTGGAGAAGTTCCCGATGGACACCGTGATTTTCTCGGGCCGCATCTCGCGCAGCGAATTGCTTCATGAACGGCGCCGATGGTACGAGCGCCTGCTGGCCACCGGGCAGTTGGAGAGATTCCGCGTGCGCGACGAGTGGGAAGGGTGGAAGGGCATCGCCCGGTCGATAGGTTACCTCTTCTTCGGTCTGGGCGTGGTGCTGCTGCTGTTGATCCTGTACGCCATGGTCTCGCGGCTTCTGCACTGAGCGCGCACCGTTTTCAGGTTCGACCGGGAGGATTCCCGCCTTCGCTCGCGGGCGCGGGTCGGCCCGAGCGCCGCGCTCCCCCATGGCCTTTGGTCCGGAACCCGGCCGGGGCCGCGGCCTCTGGTCCCGGGCTGGACAGGCCGCTTCCAAGCTCTTCAAACTGCTGCCGGTCGTTCGGGATGGGGATCATGGCCCCGTCCCCGGGGCGGGTGTGTTGTTCGTCAGGCCGATACGGTACACGGGACCGCAATGAACCTCGAGTATGTCGCCTTGGCGGTGATCCTGGCGGGGGCGTTGTACCTGTTTTGGACGCAGAAACTGCGCATGGATCTGACGGCGCTGGCGGTGATGCTGGCACTGATTGTGCCATGGCCCCGGCCCGACGGGGAATGGCGGCCGCTGCTCACACCGGCAGAGGGTTTTTCCGGCTTCGGCAGTGTGGCCGTGATCATGGTGGCCGCCATGTTCGTGTTCGGCGCCGCCCTGGCCCGCACCGGAGCCACCGAACTGTGGGGCATGCGGCTGTTCCGCGCCTGTGCGCGCACCGAGGGGAGTCTCCAACTGGCCGTCCTCGGGGCGACGACGCTCACCTCGATGTTCATCAACGATACGACGGTGGTGATCCTGTTTTTGCCCCTGATCCTGACGATTTGCCGGGAACGCGGGTGGTCGCCCTCGCGCTTTTTGATGATCGCGGCCTACGGTGCGTTGCTGGGCGGTCAGTGGACCCTCATCGGGACCCGCAGCAACATCATTGTCAGCGACATCCTGCGCCAGCAGACCGGGCAGGGTTTCGGGTTTTTCGATTTGACGCCGGTGGCGGCCGGGGTGTTTCTCGTCAGCGCCGCGGCGCTGATGCTGGTGGGGCGACACTTTCTGCCGGCTGAAGAGCCGGGAGAAACGCTGGAGGACCGCCTGGCACGGCATTATCTGACGGAAGTCATGGTCACGCCCCGCTCCGCCCAGCTCGGCCGACCGGTCAGGGAGGTCGTGGCCGGGTTGGGCCGCGAGGTTGCCTGGATGGGTCTGATCCGTGGTAATGAACGCCTCCCACCGGCGGACTGGCTGCATCTGCAGGCCGGGGACGTGCTGATCCTGCAGGGCCCGGTGCCGGTGATTGGCAATTTACTGAAGTCACGAGACTTTCAGTTGCGCGAGGAACTGGCGCTCGATAACCGGACCCTGCGGAGCGTGGACCTGGTGACGGTCGAGGCCACGGTGGCCCCACGATCGAATTATGTGGGGCGCACGCTCGAAGAGGTGGGCTTCAGCCAACAATACGGCTTTACGGTCCTCGGCATTGCGCGGCGCGGCCGCAGCTTGGAGGATCGGCCGGCCCAAACCCCGTTGGAGGAAGGAGACTCGTTGTTGCTGCTGGGGCACGTCACCGGTCTCAGCGCGCTCCGATCGAATGCTGACCTCATTGTTCTGGCGCAGGAGGAGTTCGTGCCGTTGAACCGTTGGAAGGCTGCGGTGACGCTGGGTCTGCTGGTGGGCGTGGTGGGAACGGCTGCGACCGGTGTGCTCAGTCCGGCCGTCTCGATACCCGTGGCCGCGCTGCTGGTGGTGGTGTTCGACTGTCTGAAAGTCCGCGATCTCTATCGGGTGGTGGACTGGCAGGCAGTGGTCACGGCCGCGGGCCTCATCCCGTTCGGGTTGGCGGTGGAAAAGACGGGAGCGGCCCGGGACCTGGCCGAGTTGGCGGTGCGTTTGCTGGAGGGTTGGGGTCCGGTGGCCCTGCTGGGTGGACTGGCCCTGGTGACGCTGATTCTGACGCATTTCCTCGACAACTCGGCCGTGGGCATCATTCTCGCCCCCATTGCGCACCAGGTGGCCGTGGTCATGGGTGTGGACCCCAAACCGTTCATGGTCGCCATCGCCATCTGCATTTCCGCGTGTTTCTGCACGCCTTTCGCCCACGAGAGCACCATTCTCGTGATGGGCCCGGGCCGATACCGGTTCCGGCACTATCTGCAAGCCGGCGGGCTTTTGGCGGTGGCCACGTGGCTGGTCACGCTCTGGCTGACGCCGCGGGTGTGGCCCTTCTGAATCGCGGGCCGAGTGCGCGTCCGGGGCTGCGCGTGAAAAGGAAACCGCCGCCCGGGCGTGGGCGGCGGTGATTCCGGGAGGTTCCTGATCGGACGCTTACTTGCGGGCTTTCGCCTCGTACTGGCTGAGCGTTTCGCGCAGGGCCTGTCGCGTGGGCTCGTCCTCGGCAACGGCGATGGCCTTCTTCTGGTACTCGATCGCTTCGCTGACCTTGCCGGTATCGAACAGGGCCCGGGCGTAGGTATCCAGGATGGATGCGTTCGTGGCGCCGGAAGCATCGAGGGCGGCCTTGGCCAGGTGGGTGGCCAGGGCCAGGTCCCGCTGCCGGACCCGCGGATCGGTCAGCAAGGCCCAGGCCCATTCGTTGAGATCGTCGGGGTGAACGCCGGAAAGCTCTTTCAGCTGGCTGGTCAGGTTTTCCACCTGCTTGGTGTCGCCGCGTCCGACGACCGCACGGAAGTATTGGCGGAAGACCTGCGCGTGACCGAGGCGGCGTTTCATTCCGGCCAGATCGAAGTCTTTGGGGGCGAGTTCCTCCAGTCGTTTCTCCAGGCCGGCCAGGGTTTCTGCGGGCGCTTCCGTGGCCAGGGCCTGCTGATACTCGGCCAGGGTCATCTGGAACCGGATAAGGTCGCGGATCTCGGCCGCGTTGAACTTCCGGTCCCGCAACAGCGGGCCGACCTCCGCGTCGAGCGCTTCCAATTCGCGGCCCAGCGCCTCGATGCGGGCCTGGTCGTCCTGAATCACGGCTTCCTGGAACGCCTCCAGCTTTTCCTGGGCTTCGGCGCGTTTCCGTGCCTTCTCGAGGTCGAATTTTCCCGCCTGCAACTCCTCGAGCACCTTTTCCAAATCCCCCATTGGATGGCCGTGCCAGACGATGCGGCCCTCCTTGTCCACCACGAACGCGTGGGGGATTCCATCCACGCCGAAGGCTCCCATGTACGCCTGCCCGGTCTTCTCATCCTTGTCGACGGCGACGACGTAATCCATCTGGTCGCCCATCTTGGCGACGAACTTTTTCACCGTGGCCACGTCTTCATCACTGATGCCCACGATGACCACGTCCTTGAACTTTTTCTGCAGCTGGGTCAGGTGGGGAATGCTGGCGCGGCAGGGCGGGCACCAGGTGGCCCAAAACTCGACGACGGCGACCTTCTTGCCCTTGAGGTCAGCGAGGTTCACGGGCTTGCCCTTGACCCACTCGGCGATTTGAAGGGCGGGAGCCGGATCTCCGAGTTTGGGCTCCGCGGCGGAGAGGGGCGAGAAGACCATCGACACGGCGCCGAGCAGCGCCGCCAAAAGGAATCGTTTCATGGATGTATCCTTGCAGCTTCGTGTTTCAACTGGCACCAACCCTACGCCGCCCGCCCGACCAAGTCAAACGAGGGGCGTCCCAAATTCCGGGCGGGGCCCGGTTTGCTCGACTCCACCGGGAAGAGGCCGGTCCGGCATCGAGCGACGGATGCATTCGCAAACAGCTCTCCTTGCGTTTGGGCTCGTGCCCGGGACGTCCGAGGCCGCGGCCAGAAGGGTCCGACGCGTTTCCAGCGGTGCATTGCACGTTTTGGACACCCTCGAAAGTTCGGCGCAATTCCGGGCGTCCTCGCCGCGGGAAGGCCGAGGGGAAAGGCGTTTCCTTGGCATCCATGCATCCGGTGCTCGAGAGCCGGAAAGCGTCTCGTTGCCAAAACGCGGCGCGCACGGCCTTGTGGTTCGAACCCGGCCTCGATAACCTTTTGAGTTCATGGCCAAGCCCGACTGGATCGAGCTGCCCGGTGCAGAACCCATCCCGATCCTCTACGAGGACCGGTCGGTGCTGGCCATTGACAAGCCCGCCGGTTGGTTGCTGGTGCCGGTGCACTGGCAGCGGACGGCCCGCAACCTGCAGGCGGCGTTGGAATCCTCGGTGCGGGCGGGCGATTGGTGGGCGCGGTCGCGGGGCCTCAAGTACCTGCGATTTGTGCATCGGCTGGATGGCGAGACCAGCGGCGTGCTGTTGCTGGCCAAGAGCCCGGGCGCGCTGACCGCTTGCTCCAGGTTGTTCCAGACCGGCCAGGTGGAGAAAGTGTACCTTGCGGTGGTTGCTGGAGAGCCGAAACAGTCGGAATGGACCTGCCGATGGAAACTGGCCCCGGACCGGCGCCATCCCGGACGGGTTCGCGTCGATCCGCGCCACGGCAAGGAAGCCGAAACGCAGTTTCGCGTCCTGGCCCGTCGGGCCGGCCGGGCGCTGATCGAATGCCGTCCCCGGACGGGACGCACCCATCAGATCCGGGTGCATCTGGCAGAGGCGGGCCTGCCGGTGCTGGGGGATGACCTGTATGGCCGTGGAGAGGGAGCTGGACCGCTGGCACTCCGGGCCATTCGGCTGGCCTATCGGGACCCGTTCACGCGCCGGGCAGTGGACATCCGGGCGCCGTGGAGTCAATTTCTTCTCCAGCATGGATTCGAAGAACTGAACTGCCCCGGTGATTCCGACAGCGCCGATGAACGCCATGAACACCGAGCGTCCAACGGAACGCATCGCGAATGAGGAAGTGGTCGGGCAGACGGAGTGGGTGGTGTTTCGTCGGTCCCCCATCCATGGGATCGGCGGATTTGCTCGCAGGGACATCCCGGCCGGCACGCGAATTCTCGAATACGTGGGCGAAAAGATCACGAAGGAGGAATCGGCCCGCCGCTGCGCGGCCAACAATGTGTATATCTTCTGCCTGAACGATCAGTTCGATCTCGACGGGAACGTGCCGTGGAATCTGGCGC
This sequence comes from Limisphaera sp., assembly GCA_026417315.1. Classification (GTDB taxonomy): domain Bacteria; phylum Verrucomicrobiota; class Verrucomicrobiia; order Limisphaerales; family Limisphaeraceae; genus Limisphaera. The sequence continues at coordinate 7,321 of JAOADM010000043.1, read as the reverse complement.
GTTTCTTGAATCACTCCTGCCAGCCCAACTGCGAGACGGAACTGGACGAGGCCGAGGGGCGGATCTGGATCCTGGCCCTGCGGGACATTCGAGCCGGAGAAGAGTTGACGTTCAACTACGGATACGACCTGACGGAGTACCGGGATTATCCGTGCAACTGCGGGGCCCCGAATTGTGTGGGTTACATCGTCGCCGAGGAATTCTTCGAGCACGTGCGGCGGCAGCGTGCTCTGGAAGAGGCCGCGCGGCAGGTCGCCGGAGATTCGGCTGCCGGGGCTCAGTCGCCGCGATAGACGCAACGGGCCGTGCAGGTCTCCGCCACGACCACCTCGGCCAATTCCGGCAGGGTCGGTTTGAGTCGTTCCCAGATCCACGCGGCCAGCACTTCGCTGGTCGGGTTTTCCAGCCCGGGGATTTCGTTCAGGTAGCGATGGTCGAGCTGTTCCCAAAGGGGCTGGAAGCGTCGGGCGATCTCCGCGTAGTCCATGAGCCAGCCCAGGTGCGGATCGCACTCGCCGCACACGACAATCTCAACCTGAAAACTGTGTCCATGGAGGCGGCGACATTTGTGTCCCTCCGGCAGATGGGGCAGCCGGTGAGCCGCCTCGAACTGAAACGTTTTCCGCAATTCCACTTTCATGTTCTGACGAGCAAATCCTTGGACAAAAGGTTGCCTGCGCACCGGCCAAAGGCCAGGGCGGCGCGGGTCCACCCATCGGCGCGTCTTCCGCCGGTCAGCCGGACGGCGGTCCGGCAGAAGTCTGCCCGGTCGGAGCTTCGCATTCCCAGTCGATCCAGGTTACCAGGTCGCCCAGGGCCGGTCGGCCGTCGTGGTGCCAGGTCAGCGGGGGCCGTTGCATTTGCCCCAGCGGACAGATGCGCCGAACCCCCCAGGCGGCCAGCTCCTCCGCCAACGTGGCCTGCTGGGCCGCCGGCGCGGCCAGACCCACGGTCGAGACGTGGAGCCGGACCGGCTCCGCGGCCTGAAGGGCCCGCGCCAATGAAGTGACGGGTTTGACGTACACGAACCGGTCCAAACAGGACAACTGGAAATCGGGTTCTTCTTCGTACACCACGGTCCAGGCGGTGGACCCGGCACTGTTCCAGATGCGGGTGGTCCCGCCACAGGCGGCCCGCACGGCGTAGAGATCTCTGCGCGCAGCAATCAGGGCCGCGCGCTCGGGCCTCAAGGGACCGCGGGGTTGACGGGTCTCCCATCGTTCCAGGGCCGCCGCCAGCGCGGCCGCGAACTGCGAGGGAAACTGCTGGTCGGCGCCCGTTTGCACGTAAAACAGGTGCGGCGACAAACAACCCCATTGATCCCAAGCCGTCACATCCGCAGCCGCTCGATCCGCCAGGGTTTCCAGGCTCAGCTCGTGCAACACGCCCGCGGCAATGAAGCCGAAACTGACTCGATGGCCATAACCCAAAAACCGCGCGGTCACCGGAGTGCGCGCCCGCACGGAGGCCACCGTGGCATCCTCTCCGGTCACCACCACGCAGTCGCCTTCGCGCAACAGCACGTCCTCCAGGTCGTGACGCCCGCCCGGCCAGACGGCCAGCTCCAAACAGGCCGCCAGTTTGGGATCCAGAGCCCGCAGGGAATGACCAAACAGGCGCGGCAGAAAACTGCCCTCGGAGGCGCATTTGACGAATTGAGCCGACCTGACCAGCAAACCGAGGATGATCGACAGAAGAGTGGGATCGGGGAGATTCCCGGCCGCCACCTGCACCAGAAGCCGTGGCCCCAGGGCGCGGACGCGTCGAGAGGGCTCCGGGGCGGGTTGGAAGGCATCCAGCACGGACTCGTCGCCCAAGTCCTGGCGAAGCAGGCGACGCAGGTTCGATTCGGTCAGCCCTCCGAAGAAGGCGTCCAGGCCGCGCTCCAAGGTGGCCCGACTGAAACCGGTGTGGGCCGGACCTTCCTGGAGCGCCCGCTGCCGGAAAGGATCGTCGGGCTGCAGCCAGTTGCGGCCCAGCTCGGCCAGCAGCCCGATCAACTGGGAGGTGGTGCGGTGGGCCAGGTAAAGCTCGCGGTTGCGGCGCAGGGTGTGACAGGCATCCGCCACCAGTTGCGGGGTGAGTGGCGCCCCTTCGGGCAGGTCCACCAAAAAGTAGCTGGGCAGGCTCATGAGCGGGGGACGTTGGCCACGGGGGATGGATCGGTGGGCTCCAAGGCCATGAGGGAACAACCTCGGGGGGCCGCACCAGCCGCCCGACCGCGCAACTCGAATCCGTCCTGGACGCGCACGGCCAGATCCTCGGTTTGCACGGCCAGCACCGAGAACACATTTGCAAGATCCCAGATCCGCAGCAGCCCCACCGCACCCTCGGCACAGGCCGCCCCGGTTTCGGGATCCACCACCTCCCAGCGCACCCAGGGAGGAAACCGGAATCGCCGTCGCACACGGACGCGGACCGTGGACTGAGCCCGGCCCGGGTCGGCAGCCCGAACGGCATTCGGCACGTGGAAATGGTCATAAGCCTGCGAACTGAGCTCGCACATGCCGTACTCGCTGAAAATGGCGGATTCCGGCAGGCCCCAATGCGCTTCGATTTGCTTGCGAAGTTCCTCGGGCGGGACCTCGCGGGTCCGCCCTTTGTAACCGCCCGTCTCCATCAGACGCGATCCCGGGGGCAGCGACAACCGGCGCTGGTGGGAACCGGGATGGTCCAATACCCGGACCAGCAGCCAGGCAGTGGCCAGGATCAACGCGGGGCGTCCGAGCGACGCGCATTGCTCGAGTCGCGCCCACACCGCGGCCGGGTCCACCCACCACCCACCGGATGCGTCCACACTACCCAGGAAGGCACTTTCCGGGCGATTCATCCGGCGCCGGATGGTCTCACACATGTGCACCAGGGAAGAATGCGGCGCCGACGCGGCCGGGGGCAGGAGAATCAGCAAATCCAGCGCGTCCGGAAACGGCTCTTCGGGCAACAGGGCCCGGCGAAACCCCCGCCAGAGGACCTCTTCATACAGCCGTAGCGAATCGGCATTGTGGAAATGGCGACTGGGTCGTTGGCGCGTTGTGCCGCTGGAATGGAACACCGCGGTTCGCGCCTCCGGTGCCAGGCAACTGAAATCGAACTCCGCAAATGCGGCAGTGGGAACGGCCGGGATTTGTGTCCAATGCCGGACCTGGTCCGGGGTGGTCCCGCGGGCCAGGCACCATTGCCGATAGGGCGGATTGAACCGGAACTGCAGGGCGAACAGTTCGAGAGCACGCCGGTTAAAGGCCTCGTCCCCCCACTCGCCGGCGGCAGGGTCCGGGGTCTGGCGGGCAAACTCCGGCAATGCCTGCAGCAGATCCTCCGCGCAGGCACGAAGTTCTGCAGGGGCCGGGGCGGGATTGGACATGGCGATTGGGGCCGGGCGGAGGCGGGTTGCCCGCAAAAGCCCGCGAGGGGCCCTCCCTCTCAGGCACGTTCCTCGATCAACTCCCGTCGGGCGCTGCCGAGCAATCGCTCGATGAAACCGGTATCGTAGGAACCTTTGCGGAAGTTCGGATCCTGCAGGATGGCCTGCTGCAGGCCGATGTTGGTTTTGATCCCGGTAATGTAGTACTCGGAAAGGGCGCGACTCATCCGATGCAGGGCCTCCTGTCGGTCGCGCCCGTAGGTGATCAGCTTGCCGATCATGGAGTCGTAATACGGTGGGATGGTGTATCCGGCGTACACGTGGGTGTCCACGCGCACCCCGCGGCCGCCCGGTTGATAGTACATCTCGACGCGACCGGGGCTGGGGCGGAAATCGTCGAAGGGATCCTCGGCGTTGATCCGGCATTCGATGGCGTGGCCGCGGAAGTGGACGTCACTTTGCTTGATTTTGAGCGGCTCGCCCATGGCCAACAGAATCTGCTGTTGGACCAGGTCGATGCCCGTCACCTCCTCCGTGATGGGGTGCTCCACCTGGATGCGCTTGTTCATCTCCAGGAAGTAAAAGTTGCCCTGGTTGTCCACGATGAACTCCACCGTGCCCGCATTGGTATAGCGGGCGGCCTCGGCGATCTTGATGGCCGCGCGGCCCATCTTCTCCCGCAGCTTTTTGAAGCGGGTCTCGATGAGGGGCGAGGGGGTTTCCTCAATCACCTTCTGGTTGCGCCGCTGGATGGAACAGTCGCGTTCGCCCAGGTGAATGATGTGGCCGTGCCGGTCGGCCAGGATCTGAAACTCGATGTGATGCGGATTCTCAATGTACTTCTCGATGTACACGCCCGAATTGCCGAAGGCCTTCTCCGCCTCGGTGCGACAGGTGTGGTACCCCTTGACAAGAGAGACGTCATTGTGCGCCACGCGCATTCCCCGGCCGCCCCCGCCGGCGATGGCCTTGATCATCACCGGGTAACCGATGCGCCGTGCCACTTCGATGGCCTCCTGCTCGGTCTCCACCGGACCGTCGGACCCCGGCGGCACGGGCACGCCGGCTTTCTTGGCCAGCGCGCGGCTCACGGCCTTGTTTTCCAGGGCGCTCATGGCCTGCGCGCTGGGGCCGATGAACCGTATGTTGCAACTTTCGCAGACGTCCGCGAAATGGGGATTCTCGGATAGAAAGCCGTAGCCGGGGTGAATGGCGTCCACGTCCGTGATTTCCGCAGCGCTGATGATGCGGTCGATGCGGAGGTAGCTTTCCGAGGCCGGGGCTTTCCCGATGCACACCGCTTCGTCGGCCAACTGCACGTGCATCGAGTTGGCGTCCGCCTCCGAATAGACGGCCACCGTGCGGATGTTCAACTCCTTACAGGCCCGAATGATCCGCACGGCAATCTCGCCGCGGTTGGCGACCAGGATTTTCTCGAACATCGTGGGTGTTGTTCGCGCAGAGTCTTCCAGCCGCCGGGGTCAGCCAGAGGTCGGGTGGGCCCCTCCCGCCGGCCGCTCAGGGACCCGGGGCCGGCAGCGGCCGGACCTTGAAAAGCGGCTGACCGAACTCGACCGGCTTGGCGTTCTCGACCAGCACCTGGGTGATGATCCCCCGGACCTCGGCCTTGATCTCGTTCATCACCTTCATGGCTTCAATGATGCAGACGACGGTGTCCGGGTGCACTTCCGAGCCGACCTCGACGTACGGCGCCGATTCCGGCGAGGGCGCGCGGTAGAAGGTACCGATCATCGGAGACTTGATCTCGATTTCCGGAGCTTCGGGCTCTACCGCCGGGGCAGGGCCTGCAGGCGGCCGGACAGCGGCCGCAGCCGCCGGGAGGCCTGCCGGAGCCACCACGGGCGGGAAACTCGGGACCACCCCACCGACTGCCTCCTCCCCGGAAGGCGACACCCCAGGGGAGGGGGCGCGCTTCAGCCGGATTCTGAACCCTTCCTTTTCCATCTCGAACTCTGACACGGCGTTTTTCCGCATCAGGTCAATAATGGCTTTGATGTCTTTCAGGTCCACAACAGCCGCCTTTCACTCCAACGGGGTTGGCGATTTGGGTCAGGGCTCATGAGCTCTTGCCCTGAAGGTTGGAAGCTGATGCGCAATACACGGGGCCCCGGTCACGATTCGCCGGATTTCGGCCCACGAACAGCCCATGGATACTTTGGTCCAAGCCGTCACGACCCGCGCTCGGCCTGAGTCCGCCCTCGGCATCAAAAAAGCAGCAGTCGCAACCGACTCTGCCTTCATTGTCGCCGTTGACGTTCAGGACAGGGCAGAGCCTAAACGGGCGGGGCCGACTGCGTCAAGCCACACGTACCGGGCGCCGGACCGGCTCTGGAACATGGCAAAAGCGGCCACGGTCACGGGTTCCAGCCGAGTTTCCGGGGTTCGATAACGCTAACGACGGCGTACAAACCCAGCAGGTAAGAGCCAGGTCCAAAACCGCTGATCTGGCCGCGACACACCGGCGCAATCAATGACGTCTGCCGAAACACCTCCCGCGCATGCACATTCGATAGATGCACCTCCACCACCGGCAAGCCCACGGCCGCAATTGCGTCGCGCAGCGCAATGCTGCTATGGGTGTAGGCCCCCGCGTTCAATACCACTCCGTCAAACCGCCCCACCGCCTCTTGAAGCCAGTCCACCAATTGTCCTTCGTGGTTGCTCTGGCGAAACTCCACCTCGACGTCCATGGTCGCCGCCACACGACGGACCTCTGCCTCGATTTCCGCCAGCGTCCGCGTCCCATACACGCCAGGTTCCCGCCGTCCCAACAGATTCAGATTCGGCCCATTTAAAAACAGTACGCGCATGTGTCCCCCGGATTGCGCCTCGATCCTATGCGGGATGAGCTGGCTTTGTCGAATCGTTTTCCCCCGTGCCCCCCGCCAGCCATCCCAGCCACAGGAACGCCGGCCACGCCAGGGCCGGAATGTAAAGGTTGAATTCCACGCAGCTCTGGACCGCCCAACCCAGCAACCCCAGCCAAACAAAGAACCCTTCGTGAGCAGGCTGCCGCCAGAGACGTCGGCCCGTCCAAATCAACCCGCCCCACACCCACGCACCGTAGAACAGGGCTGCAGGCCACCCGGAGTCCGACGCCTGCTGAAGATAATCATTGTGGGCCAGGCGAGCCATCTCCGACTCCGGCCGTTTCCGCTGTTCGTAGGGTCGTTGGAAGGTGCCCGGCCCGGTGCCCAGCCATGGATGCTCCCAAGCCGTGCGCCAGGCGGCCTCCCAATAATCCAGTCGCGCCACCACGCTGGGCGCGCCCCGCTGGAAGAAGGCGGCGTGTCGGAAGGCGAACACCCCCAATCCGAGCACGGTTAGCACCGTCAGCACCGCAAGCTTCGTCGTTCGCGGCCAGGGCCAGACCAGGAAGGTCACCAACCCCAATCCCAGCGCCACCAGCCATCCCGACCGGGAACCGGACCAGTAGAGACACGCCAGCGCCCCGCCGCCGACGAGGGATCCCATGAGGGCCCGGGCGCCGGTGGTGAGCAAGGGTGTGGTGGCGACGGCCCAAAGGACGGGCGGGCCGAACAGCAACAGGGCCCCTGCAAGCGTGTTGGGATAGAACAACGTGCTGCTGATCCGAAGGCTGCGCGCCTTCTCCAGCAACATGGGATGCGCCGTCCATCCTTCTGCGGTTCGGAGCAGAACGCCGCTCCGCTCCCATCGGGACCGCTCCTCGGGAGGGAAGTTCTGCCAGTGGGTGGCCTCGTGTTCCAGAATGAACGCCCGTGTTTCGGGCAGGCCACGAAACCGTTGATCCACACCGTAGGCCAGCACCCATAAGAGGGCAGCGGCACAGACGGCCCAGAATCCACGGAGGGTGGGTCGCAGGGCCAGCAGCTTGTAGCCCACGCAGAAACAGGCTCCACAAACGATAAAGTGAGGCAAAGTGAGGCGGGTCAGGGCCCGATCCACGGTGTCCAGTGC
>JAOADM010000042.1:14995-22361 GCA_026417315.1 Limisphaera sp. | reverse complement strand
CCCGCCGTGTTGAATGCCGCCAACGAAGTCGCCGTGGCCGCCTTTGCCGAGGGCCGTTTGTCCTTTGCCGAAATCCCCGAGCGCGTCCGCCGCACCATGGACGCTCACCGGGTCATTGATCATCCCTCGCTGGAACAGATCCTGGAAGCCGACGCCTGGGCGCGGCGTGTGGCTCTGGATATCTGACGACCCTGCAACCTGGCTTCGGAAACCGTGGCTCTCCTCTCCATGCCTCCGCCGCCGGTCCGGCAATCGTCGAAGCTGCGTGCCTGCCCAAGCAACCTCCTCAACCGACATCCTCCCCAACCTGCGCAGATCTTATGCGTCCTGAACAATGGCAGCGATTCAAGGCCGCCGCCAAACGCCAGCCTCTCGAGGGCCCCGTGCCCGTCGCGTTCATCGTCGATTGCCCCTGGATCCCGCCGTATTGCGGCGTCCGCCATCGCGATTACTTCTTCGACCCGGACACCTGGTTTCGTTGCCACCTGCGCGTGATTCAGGACTTTCCCGAAGTCATCTGGTTCCCTTCCTGGTGGTCCGAGGTCGGCATGGGGGCCGAACCTTCCGCCCTCGGGGCCCGGTTGCGTTTCCATGATGATCGGGTCCCCGATGTCGAAGCCCTGCCGGTGGCGGTCGAGCGGCTGCACGAGGCCACTGCCCCGGACGCCGTCCATGACGGGTTCATGGCCCTGTGCCTCTACCGCTACGAAAAACTCAAACACCGCATTGCCGAAGCCGGCTGCTGCGTCCCTGTGGTGGCAGCCCGGGGCCCGTTGACGATCGCCTCGTTCGTGCGCGGCGTCACACAATTGATGGAGGACATCATCGACCATCCCGAGCAAACCCTGCAGTTGCTCGAGCTCACCACCCGGCTGGGGATTCAGTGGTTGCAAGCCCAGGCGCAAGTGCTCGGCGAACAGGTCGAGGGCATCCTGGTCCTCGACGACCTGGCCGGCTTCATCGGCCGACGTCATTACTTGCAGTTTGCGCATCCCTTCCTCAAGCGTTACGCGGAGGCCTTCCCGCCGCATTGGGTCAAGGTCTTCCACAACGACGCCAGCGTGAAAGCCTGCCTGGATCTTCTTCCCGACACCGGATTCGATGTGCTCAACTGGGGCGTGGAAACCCCCATGGCAGAGGCCTGTCAACGGATTCAGGGCCGAATGACCCTGATGGGGAATGTGCCGCCGTTGGACCTGGGTGTGCGAGGAACTCCGGAGGCGAATTATGCGGCGGCGTGGCAGGCCCTGGAAACAGCGGGGGATCATCCCCTCATCCTGTCCTTCGCCGGTGCCACCACCACCGGGGTCAGCCCGGAAAACATTCGAGCCATCGCCCGGGCCGCACAAGACTTTTACCACCAGCGTCGATCCAGGGCCGTGTAGTGGGGACCCACGACAAGCCTGCGATCCCCAGGCCCTTGCGACAACTTGATCGCCAAGGCTCCCTGGGAAAGCCATGGCCGAATCCGATGGCGCGCTCGGATACGGCAGGCAGTGCCTGCGGGAGAAGCACCCAGGTCCCGATCCGCCGCTCAGGAGACGGACGCCTCTCCGTACATACAGCCCCGGCGGCAATCAATTCCTTCGGAACCGGCGCCAAACCGGAACGATCCAACCGCGGGCTCGCCGGCAGGCACCGAAAGCAGACATGGCCGGAGTCCCATCAAAATCGGTCAACCCGGTCGCTCTCGGCCGGAAAAGGCGATTGCTCGACCGCGGCCCCAGCGGCCGTGTGAAGCCACCTCCGCCGGCCAGAGACCGGGAGATAAAACCCGTTCCGTCCGGAGACCAGGTCGGGGCCAGATACGACCTGCACTTGTGCGTTTCCCGAGCGGACCCCACTGGGCGCATCGCGCAGAACACTCAAAGAGGGCGTTGACATCATCCAGTCCCCGTGTACCCTAGGCGGCCTTGAATTCGACCGGAGCAAGCTTGAGACCGTTTTGCTATGGCCAATACAAGATCGGCAGCACGCGCAGCCCGAGTGAGTGAACGACGCCGTCGCCGGAACCGGGCAGTCAAGACCCGCGTCCGACGGCTGCAAAAGGCTTACCTGCAGGCGTTGACCAGCGGCGACCGCAAAGCCGCCGAGGAGGCCCTGCGGGCCTACACCTCGGCCGTCGACAAGGCCGTACAAGCCGGTGTGCTCCATTGGCGCACAGCGGCTCGCGCCAAATCCCGTCTCAGCACACGCCTCAGCACGCTGGCGACCGCTTGACCCGACGCCCGCAGCGTGACGCCGTACCGGCAAAGGGGCGTGCTTCTGAATCTTCGGTTTCCTCCCGCCGCGCGCAAGCACCCGGCTTGGGGCCAAAACCTGAACGGGCCGTGTTGCGCTGAAAGCTCCACCGCCGCCTTCAGGGTTTGACAGGCTGGGCCCGCGGACCTGTCATCGGCACGAACAACACCGGCAACACTGCACGCCGTTCCAGTTTCCCCTCCTTTTTCCGCAACACCACCAATTGTTGCATGCCCGGCGGCCCCACCGGGATGATCATTCGGCCGCCCTCGCGCAACTGCTCCACCAAGGGTTGCGGCACGTGATCCGGCGCGCAGGTGACCATGATCGCGTCGAACGGCGCGGCCTCCGGCCAGCCAAGATAACCGTCGCCCGCGCGTACCTGGACATTCGTGTAGCCCAGCCGACGCAAGGTGGCGGCGGCCGTTTCGGCCAGCGGCTCCAGAATCTCGATCGTGTACACTTGGGCCCCAAGCTCGGCCAGGATGGCTGCCTGATAGCCCGATCCGGTGCCCACTTCCAGAACCTTCTCTCCGGGCTGCGGATCCAGCTGGGCGGTCATGAAGGCCACGATGAACGGCTGCGAGATCGTTTGGCCGTAGCCAATGGGCAGGGGGCGATCTTCATAGGCCTGGGCGCGAAGCGCCTCCGGGACGAACTCGTGCCGGGGAACCTTTTCCATGGCCCGAAGCACGCGTGGATGCGTAATGTCCCGGCCCGGCGCCTTGAGCTGTTCCTCCACCATGCGCCGACGCAGGTCCACCATGGAAAGCGGCTCATCCAACGGCGCACAACTCACCAGCGAGACACCCATGATCCAACCCAGATAGCCAACGGCTCGGTCCCACACACGCACACGCCTCACGTCTCCAACATTACACCGAATCCCCCGCCCCGCCACCGCTGATTTGGAACCCGGCTCCGCCGGCAAAAGACCCCCTGCCCTCTCCACTCACAGGGGTCTCGAGCCTCCCGCGGCCCGCAGAACCGTCTTCAACCTCGCGCGCGGCGGCAACACCCCGCCCGGATACTGCGTGGCCACCGAACCCACCAGAAGACCCGACCGCAGCCAGCTGTCCGGAGGACCATCGTGGAGGATCGCCCGGCAAACTCCGGCCACGAACGCATCCCCGGCCCCCAACCGGTTGCGCGGGCGGACATGCGGCGGTCTCATGGCCCTTTCGATCCCGAGCCGGGCATGCACCAAGAGAGCCGGCCGACCGCCCCGCGAGACCAGCACCCAACCCCCGGTCATTTCGGACATCCGCCGGGCCGCATCTTTCAGGGACAGCTCCGCGCGGAAGAAGGTCCGGGCCCATTCCCTCAGTTCGGCCTCGTTGGGCTTGACCAAAAAGGGACCGGCCGGCACGGCATGCCCGAGGGTCGGCCCATCGCAATCCAAGACCACCCGTACGCCCATACGCCGCGCCCGCCGCACCAGCTCTGCATAGCCCCGAGCGGGAACGCCCGGCGGCAGGCTTCCGGAAAGAATCAACAACGAACTTCGCTGCAGTTCTTCTACCACAGCTGCCACGGCCGACCGCCACTCCGCAAGGCCGACCCTGGGGCCCTCCGGATTGAACCGCCACTGGCGCCCCCGGGGATCCGTCACCAGCACGTTCACTCGCGTAGCGCCACTCACGGGAATGCAATGATACCGAATCCCCTCCCTGCGCAGGAGCTGAAGCAACGTCCGCCCGGGTTCTCCCCCTGCCAGAAGCACCAGGCGCGCGGGAACCCGCAGCCACCCCAACCATCGAGCCACGTTGACCCCTTTGCCTCCCGCCCATTGCCGCTTGCGAAGGACTCGATTCTTCTCCTCCCGGCGGACCCCATCCACTTCCCATTCCTCATCCAGGGCGGGATTGGCACACAGAATCACGACCTTGCGCGATGAAGCCACCGCAATCGGGCCGTCGGGCGTGGCTTGGGAATCAGGGTTCGGGCACAATGCCCTCCACCACTCGGAAGAAGGAGTACTCCGAGGGCAACGGGATGCACCACTGCAGATTCGTCGAGGTGGCGGTCAACGTGGACGAGACCGGCGTCCACGAGCTGCCGTCCAGGGCTTCCACGCCTTCCACGAAGTACCGCGCGCCGGGCAGCGAGCTCCAGGTGAGACACAGATTCGTCGCGGTGGCGGAAACGGAGGTGATGACCACCGGCCGGCCGGTTACGGCCCAGGCCGTGGCAACCACGCTGTACGACGCCGGCACGCCATCCGCGCTCACCGCGGACACATACCACTCGCCCGGAGCCAGCGGTACGGGATCGCTGTTGCTCAAGACCAGGATGTACTCCTCACTGCGGCCGGGGTTTGCGCTCAGGTAATCAAAGTTGGCCATCGTGGCCGGCGGCCAACCGCGACGGAGCACAAGATTCACATCCGCACCGGGCTGTCGAATCTCGAATTGCGCCCGGGCCGCGTCTGCCGGCACCACGAACCGGTAGTAATCCACCTCGTCGGCGGGCACCGTGCTCGAATAAGGCACTCCGTTGGTCAAGGTGATGATCGGCCGCGCCCACGCCTGCTCCTGAGCCAGCAGGGTGTACTCTGCGGGCGCCGTGTCCCGGTTAAAGAGTCCCAGCAACCAGACGCCCGGCCGCAACGGGACAGGGGCCGAATTGGTGAGGATGACGATTTCCTCGTCCGCCAAGCCGGGGTTGAAACTGCCGTAGTCGAAGGACAAGAGGTTCGGCAAATCCGGGGCGCGCCGCACCACGAGATCTGCGTTCGCGGTCAGCTCCGCGAGCCGGAAGACCACCGCCGCCGCGGCGGGCGATACCACGAAGCTGAAATAGCGAGGTCCCCGCCCCGGCGGTTCCACGCCGTAGAGGGGCACACCGTTGGTCAACGGCGTGATGTTGAAATCCACGCGCAGGCTGTAGGTCACTGCGTTGGTGTTGGTGTTTTGCACTCCCAGATAGTACCGGGTGCCGGGTTGAAGGGCCGGCACGCTGCCGGGTGTGAGCGTCACACTGCCGGCGGTCACCTGGGACAACAGCAGGTAATCGCCGGCATTGGTGCCAAAAGGCGGCTGGCTCTGGTTGAACCACAGGTTGAGTGGCCGGGTGGCTGCGAGGAGCTGGTTGGTGGCCGCCATGGCCCAATCCGGCACGTCCACCGTATAGAACCGCATTTGACCGGCCGGCAGTGTATTCGTCAACGCCTGGCCGGTGGCCAGCCGATCCGGCAACGCAGTCTCGTTCTGGAACACGAAGCGGAGCTGCCAGCTCAGCAACACCGGCTGCACATTCGTGGCACCCGCGCGCATGTCCCAGATCTCCAGCTTCCACTCGCCGAAGGCCTCCTCGCCGGTCAGTGCACGCAGCGATTCCTCGGGCAATGCATACATGGGACTCGGGAACTCCGTCAGCGTGAAGGTGTCCAGCCAGATGCGCGAACCCTGGGGCGGCGATTCCAGAACAATCGTCGTTGCCGGCCCCCGCGCCTGGAAGGAGAGCATGTTGGTGACCCAGTTGGTCGAGGCGTTGTAGATCACATTGGTCACAATCCCGGCCACTGCGGCCGCGAACCGGGTTTCTCCGCCGCAGATCGCCGGAGGATTCGGCAGCCCACACTTGCCGCGCGCACCGGCCTCGAAGATGGCGCGCACCTCTTCAGCCGTCAGTGCACGCCCGTACAGCGTTGGCTCGTCGATGTAACCGGCAAAGGAAGACAAGAGAGTGTTATTGGAGACCTCACCGCCAATCACCAGGTCGTTGTTCCCGGGCCAGATCGAACCCGGCAGAAGGACCTCGCTCGCCAGCGCGCCGTTGACGTACAGGCGGATGTACTGACCATCATAAGTGCCCGCCAGATGCGTCCAAGTCCGGAGCGGCAGTGGTGCCGTTGCCCGCGCCATGCACGGGGTGGGCGAGCAATCGAACCCGTTCGTGCTGATCACGAAGTAGGGACGGCCCAGAGGATCCAGAGAGAGCCCAAAACTCCGATCGTCAAGGCCGAAGGCGCCCCAGCGCGTCAAAATGTCGTGAAAGGCCCCGTGAGCCAGAGGGTACACCCACGCGTCGACCGTGATGGCGTCCCGCACTTTCAGAAGGTCGCTCACCGGCACCCGGATGGCATCGATGGAGCCGTCAAAGCCAAAGGCGCGGCCCACCACCCCGTTGGTAAAGCGCGTCGCAGCGGTTCCGAGGAAGGCTCCATTCTGTCGGTTGACGATGTCCACTGCGTCATCCTCCCCGGGCCACCAGCTGATGATTCCCTCCAGTGCGGGCGCAGCGCGCGATGCGAACTGGAGCATGTAATGGCGGCCGCTGACCGTGGCCAGCGTCCGCGCCAAACCGCCGTCGTGCAGGGCCAGAAATTGAGCCCCCGTATGCGCCCAAGCCGCGTTGCTCACCACCTGTACGGGGCCCGACTCCAGGACCGTCCAACCCTCCACCACCTGCCCGGGATCATACCACCCGGGCGACACGCTCTCGAACCCGCCCAAGAAGGTTTCGGTCCGATTGGTCGGCGGGGCAAACGGCGGAGCAATGAACTTGATCGGACCGGGGGCGAGATTGGTGTTTTCCGTGAAGATCAAGTAGTTGTGCACTTCTCGTATGGAGGTAAGAACGTATTTCCATAATGTGTTGGTTTCTGGATTTCCCCCCTCGTTGACCGTGATGGTGAGAAGCGTGGAAACCCCGGGCCCGTAATCGACCTGGATCCGTCCAGCCCCGCTGATCATTCCGGTATCATGGAGCAACTGTCCCTCGTAATAAACCTTGAGCCGATCCGGGAGCTGATAGAAATCGTAATCGATGGTTACTGTTCCCTGGTTGATGCCCAGATCCACTACATTCGTCACCGCCTCTGCTCCGCCGCTATACTCCACCGGCACAATATTCGTAATCAGATAGGTCGACCCCATGCCGGCGGTGGACGCCCACCCGCGCGCCTCGCTCAACAAAATCCGGGTCCCTTTCGGACTAACCAACGTAAGGGCCAGATCGGACACCCGCGGATGGTCGATCCGCACCCCCACCTCGACCGAGCCGATCCGGCCACGGTTCGTCACGAGCAAACTCGCATTGGTGACCGCATCATCCAGCAGCGGTGTCTCTCCAGTGGCGGTAACCACCAAGGGCACAATCCCGCGCGGATCCCGGTCCAGCG
>JAOADM010000042.1:0-14985 GCA_026417315.1 Limisphaera sp. | reverse complement strand
GCGTGACAACGATCTGCACATGTTGGGCAAAGGGCTGCGGATTGTACACGCCGATGTAGTAACGTCCGGCCCGCAGCGGGGGCACACTGCTGCGCCCGATGCTGAGGCAGGCCGTCGGCACGGGAACCGGCAGGAAATGGTCGTACACCTGGCGCGTGGGGAAGTCCCCGTGGCGCACGTAAAGCTCCACCGGCGCGTTCGTCGTGGTCACGCAAATGGTCAGGTTCGTGGCATCCTCGGGCACATCGATCACCTCGTAAAAGAAACTGAACGGTTGGATGCCGCGCCACGCATTCGTCTCATCCAGCCGCTGGGGCTCGATCCGCAAGGAGAGGTGCTGCACGGCTCCCGTCTGTGTCAGTGCATCGTCCAGGGCCTGGAGCACCCACAGTCCCGCGGCCTGCTCACCCACGAAGTCCCGCAAACTGCCCGGGCCGTCCGTCCGCTGTGCCCCGGGAATGTCGCGTTCGCCCTGATCCTCGTAGACGGTCCATGCGGTCAGGGGAGGCGGCACTGCCGGGTAGGTATGATTGCGCAGCACCGCGAAGCGATTCTCGTGGTGGAGGCTCACCACAAGATCGCCAAAGCTCTGATGAGTCAGGGCATTCGTCACCACGACACGCCGCACCTGCATGGGGAACGTGGCCACGCCGAAGACGTACGCAGCCCCGGGGGCCGCCGGGCTGCCGTCCGGAATCCACGTCGGCACGGGGAAGCCACGCACGATCTGGGTACCGTCCTCCAGCGTGCTGAACGGCAGCAGGCTGAACACGCCCAGGAAACCGAAGTCCGAGGCCATCTGATCCTCGGCCTTGACCCCCACGTAGTACACCCCGCCCGGCGCGGCATTGGAGTACACGAGGATCTCCGTGCCCCCGCGGCCTCTCGACTTGTCCGCCGTGGCCAGCGCTGCCGGGTCGAGGTTTGTCAGGGCCGGATTGCGCGACACGTACAAATCGATGTCGGCCTCCAGGCGCGTCGCGTTCTCCTGCTCGTTTTCATTCACCCCCATCCGTGGAATGGAGAGGTTGTGCGGAAGGAAAGTGATGAACGCCGCGTTGGTGTAATTCTGCGTGTTCGTAAGCACATAGAACCGCCATTGCGAGGGAAGTCCATTGGTAATCCCCAACAGCGCCGGATTCGCGCCGACCCGCTGGCCCAACAACAACATGCCGGTGACGCCCGGGGTCGTCTCGGGGGTGAAATGGAAGGCGTTCGTTGTTCCGGCGAAACTGGCATTCGTCGAGCTGGCTCCCGGAAGTTCGGTCACCGTGATGGCATCCTCCAGGTCGCCGTCGCCGCTGGAGATCACCAGGGCGTAATCCTGGGCGATGTTGTTCGTGTGTGCGGTGACCGCATTCACATTGATGCGACGGCCGATCACGGCCACGACGTAATTGGTGCCCAAGGGCGGGGCCAGGAAAACGTTTTCCACGTTGTTGACCATGTCGGTCGTCGGGGGCTCATTTGTTCGCCAGGGCTGGTTGAAGTCGCTGCCGCCCGGGATGTCGTTCCCGAAATAAACCTCGCCCGTATCCAGATTGGTCACCACCAGGTCGAGGTCGTTGACCAGTTTCACGCCGGCCACGGGGTTCCCCGGCGGGTCGGTCCAGACCAGAGTTACGCGCAAGGGCAGGGCCCGGGCGGCTTCGGTGAGAGTGAGGCGCCGAAGATGGCGGTCGCCCGTGACCAGAGCGTTGGTGGGATTCTGGTCATAGAGGATCATGGCGCCTCGATTGGGAGGCGTGGTATTGGTCAGAGCCGGAGGCAACGTCGTGGGCAGGTTCACGCGGCCCCAGCCCTGGTAGTTGTGAAGCGTGCGGACTTCAAAATCATAGACGGGGTTGAGGGATCGGGCGCCGTTGATCAGGAGGGCCTTCATGAGGGCCGGACTGTTGGTGCGACCGCGGCTTTCGAAAAACTCCTGCATGAGGGCCAGCGTCCCGGCCACATGCGCCGCCGCCATACTGCTGCCACTTTCGTACCGGTACCAGGGAGCCAGGGTGGCGTTCAGTTCGCGACGCACTTCCAGCTCGTTCCCGAGGTCGTTGGTCGTGCGCAGCGTAATGCGCAGATTGAACGTGACCGCCACGGCGGTGGGATTGCCCACGCCGATGTTCCAACTGACGTCCCGCGGCGACAGGTCCGGAGTCAGGTCCGGGGGGATGGAGACCCGGTTCGTGCCGGCCAGGTCGGCCGCCGTGGGGAACTCGCCGGCACGGACGAAAATCGGCAGCCCCGGAAACGGCACCGGCGATTCCGGGTGCGGGAGCAATTCGATTTCGAGCTGAACGGCATTGAACGGCACAAACACCGAATACCGGTTGACTTCCCCGGGCGGGACAACGAGCCCGGTGAACTCGTCTCCGTACACGTTGGTGGGATTGTAATAGGCGTCTTCATCCCACTGTTGGGAGCGTGTGGAAACCACCCATTGGCCGGGCGCCACCACGTCCGGTTTGAATCGACCGAACTCGCCTTCCACGCCGATGCCGGTGTTGCCCCGACTGGACATGGCCGCCACCTGGTCCCGGCTGTCGGTGTCCTCCCGCCAGGGCGTGTTGGTCACACATAATTCAATGTTGTTGGTCCCCGTGTCGAAGGGGCGGCAGAGCACCACCTCGGCGTCGATTTGACGAGGTTGCTCGATCGAGCCCACGGTGATGACGTTCTTGGCCGTGCCCGGAGACCGGATGGAGTCGGCCTCTCCCCCCAGGCCGGAAGGGTTGCCGTTCCCGAAGTTGCCAGCGGCAAAAACAAACAGCAGCGGCTGGGAACCGGGGACACCCGGCAGCGCGTCGCGAGTGGCAGCATCGTAACGGGCGGCAGCCAGGTCGTAGCCGGTGTTGCCGCCGTAGTGCCAACTGTTGTTCGAAATGAATGCGTTGGTCCGGGCCGCCTGCTCCTGTAACACGGAATCGGGGAGGATCGGCCGGGCGCCCGCCCGTGCGGGCCGCTGCTCCATCAGTACCGGTTGGACGAACACACGCGCCTTCGGCGCCACACCTCGGAACTGTCCGGGCTCGGCCGGCATGGGGGATCCGCTGGCGTTGGCCACGGTCGGGGACATCTCTCCGGTGCCGGCAATGGTGCCAATGACGTGGGTGCCGTGCCCGTTGGGATCACTCAAGTCCTCGGGTCGCAACGCCAGCATCCGTCCCGCCAGATCCGGGTGGCTGGCGTCCACGCCGGAATCGTTCACATTGACCAGCACGTTGGTTCCCGTCAGCCCGAACCAGTTGTCCGGAGCGACCGGGGTCGGAGCCACGCCGAGCGTCCCCCGGCCCAAGTCGTTGGCCGGGACCCGGTCCGTGGCGATCTCGAGAAGTTGCACACCGGGAAGCAACGCCAAATCCAACCATCGGTCCGGAGGCGGTTCCACGGTCATCACGGGACCGAACGGCGACGGCTCCTCGGCCACCAGGCGAGCTCCCAAGCCGGTCAGTGCCTCCGAGACCTGAGCGCGCGCATCTTCGAAAACCGCCACGTGGAGACGTTCGCCCAACGGCAAGGGCGCCCGCATCACTGCGCGTGGCAAGAGTTCGCCCCGCAGCTTGTAGTAGGGCTCATAGGCCAGAACCGCTTGGACGTCCGGATGCAACCGGAGCTGCTCCGCCACTTCCCGCGAGGCCCGCACCAAATAGGCGTTGTTGGGGATGTACGCCACCACGGTCGCGTTCATCGCGCGCAGTTGTGCCTGGAAGGCGGCGGTGAGCTCCCCCTTGCGCTGCACAATGTAGGCACCGGGATCTCCCTGTGCCTGAAGATGGGGCGGGATGGCCGGCGGCTGGCCTGCGGCCGTGTCCACGAGAGCGTTTTCCAGCAGGATGGCCGTGGGTAGGCGCAGCCATGTTTCGGGCAAATGGCTGGCGTTACGCAGCCGGAGTTCCTTGCGGGAAGGCAGGGCGGGCCCCGAGTTCGATGTGCTGCTCAGAAGACGGTCACCGAAACTCAACCGCAACGCGCGGGGCGTGGCATCCAGAACCTGGTGGGCTGAAGAGGCAGCAGCGCCGGTGCTCGCGGGCGGGACCGCTCCGCGGGCTCGCTCGGCCCAACGCCAGATTGCCAACGACGCTGCGAAGAGCGTCAAGCTTGCCGCCAACCAGATGAACGGTCGCGCCCGCATAAGCCTCCTCAATCCTTGGCGTTTTCAAACTCCCACAAGCAGCCGCATTTGCAAGCAAGCATTTCCATTCATGGCGCCCGGAGGTCCTCAGTCCGGGCCCAGCCAGTTGTATTGTTCCACAACCATGCGCGGGTTTTCCGGCGTGCCTTCCATCCTCACGACGGCCCGCAGCGCGCTTTCCGCGGTGATCTGGTAGTTGTCGTACATGCCGGCGAAGGGACCGCTGGCGATCCGGCTATTGGGCGCCGGCCGCAGTGCCTGGCCGTACGCATAGATCACGAACCGAGGCTGGTCGATCTTCAGCAGGCCCAGAATCTGCTGGGGCAATCGTTCCACGGCAGCATCCGTCAATCCGTACTGGAGCTGCAACGCGGACCAGTTCAAAAAGGGTGAACGGTCGGTGAGTTCCGGCACGGCCAAGATGTCGCCCGTCCGCTCGAACACCTGTCGCGGGAAAAGATTCGTGCTGGACCGCGTCTGATTGATGCCATGCACCAGGCGGACCACGGGCGACCAGGTGTTCGTGTTGAACGGATTGTAGATCCCCGCGGGGGCGATCACGAAGGGTTGGTAATGCTCCGCGAGCCATCCCCGTTGCGGGTCTCGCAACCACCGCAAGCGCACCTCGTCGTCGGGCAGGCTGTTGGTCAACGCAATGACGCCACTGAAGATGGCCGACCAGGCTGCAAGATTGGTCTGGTTGACCGAAAGTTTGCCCCGCGACGAGACCAGGTCGTAATCGGTGGTGAAAAGGTCGAACAGCAACCGATCGTAAACCGGAGCCGCATTGATGGCGTCGAACAGATTCGTGTTGCCGGTCCAATCCCTGCTCCAATACGTGCGTCCGGCGTCGTCGGCCAAGATGTTGCCGGCCTTCAAGTACACCGTTTGCCACGGGGTGCCACGATGGATTCGTCCCAACCAACCGATATTGGGCAGCGAGTTGGTGGGGAACTCCCAGTCGTCCGAGGCCCGGACGCCCGGATCCTTCAAGGCCATGTCGAACGCCCGCGGGTCGGTGCTACCCAGCGGATGGCCGCCCCAGGGGCGGAAACGGTTGTTCAGTCGGCCGATGTTTTCCAGCAACTGGACCGGCACGCCGGGACGAATGGATTCATCGCGAAGCTCCTCCTCCGCCGGCCAGTAACGCAAGTCCGAGGCCATGGCGTGGACCAGGGGATCGTTCGCCTGCCAGGTATGGTGGCGAGAGATCCGACGCGATGGGGTAAAGGGCACCTGTTGTTCGAGGTTGGTATTCACCAGGCCTCCGTACCGCAGCGGAGCCAGTCCCAGAAAGGCCCGGAAAGAGTCGATTTCCCACTCGCGGCTCATCCGCGGCGGGAGCCCGTAGTTCAACCAGTCCACCGTATTGCCACCATAGTCACCCAGAGAGATTCGGATCTGATAATTGATGCCGCGGGTGACATGGTTGACGGTATTCCCACCGATGCGATTGGTGTCCCACAACAAACCCCATGCCAGGCCGTTGGGATCATCCGTGCGGGTGCGGCTGAATTCCTCTGCAAGATCCCGAAATTCGTCGAGTCCGTTCAACTGCACATAGTCGAGGATCGGTCCACTGGGCCCATCCAACTGGATGATCGCCCGCAAGCGTGCCTGCACGAGCAATCCAAAACGGGGCAGCGGGAAGCCGGGGATGTTGGGGAATCCCAGCAAGTTGGTGTTCAGGTTCGGGGAGTTGTTCTCCCAAAAGGCGGGCGGCACGAAGGTGATATTGGTTCGAACCGGGATGACGAACGACGCCGGCTCGGGGCTTTGCAACGCCCGGTATCCGGGCCACCGGACCAGGTTCGTAACCGCAACAAACGGAATACGGTTGCTCAGCACGGCACCCGAGTTGAGCCGCATCAGTCCGTACTCGTTGGTCAGGACCATCGTCACGTCCCCAACGACCCGAATGTGCACGGGATTGGTAAAGTCCACCCGATACGAATTCCACAACTCCACCGCGAGCGCGTTGGTCAGGCTGACGATGTAAAGCTGGTTGGTCTGGAACTGACTGTGATGGGCATTGACCGAAGGCTTTCGAATCTTCACTTTCCGCGTCACCTCGAACACGGTCTGCATGGCAAATTCATTGAAATTGGGCAGCCCGGACTTGGCCCCGAGGATCCAAGGCACCCCGTACACGTTGACGCGCAGGTTGGAGCCCTGGCCCACCTCCGAGGGCTCCACGGGCGGCAGGAGGTACGGCGTGGGATCGCCCACGACCTGCTCGTAGCCCGTGATGAACACATCGGGCCCCTGCCGGCTGAAGAGGGGTCGGAACACGGACGGCAATCGGTTGGTGTTCTGGGCATCGTACATGTTGGCGGCCAACTGCAGCAGCCGGTTCACCGCCGGGGTGTACACGAAGCGGTTGCTGATCCATACCGGGATGTTGGTGATGCCGAACGGCTGGTTGGTGCCGTAGGTCAAGAGGTAATCGGACGGGCTGCTGCGCAGCCATTCCGCCGTGTACGCGCGCAACATGCGATCGGCGGCGTTGGTAAAGAACGCCAGGGGACGCCACGGATAATAGTTGGTCGGACTGAAGACGCCGGAAACCGGGTTGGGCGTAGTGAGGTTGTCGAAGGTCAGGTGCATGCGCTCCGGCGGCACGGGTTCCGAGTCGGTTCCCAACTGCTGTAACAGCCGGTAAAAGGTGTAGCGGTCATAGGTGTTGGTTTTCGCCGAGACCGCCAGGAGACGGTCGGTAAAGCCGAACAGATCGGGCTGAGCCGGCGAGGTTTTGGTCTTATCGAACAGATCCTGCATGCTGAAAAACGCCCGGGGATTCTCCGCGCCGGGCCAGGCGAAGTTGACCCGCAATCCGTCATTGTCGATCGGCGGCAAATGCACCCCGGTCAGCAACGGACCGTTTAACAGGTCGTCGATCCGGTTCGTGCTGAAGAACAGGGTCCCTGCGGGGCCGAACCACTGGCTGACCGAGGGCAGGTTGTTGTAGCTCAGGTTATACCGGTAACTCAGCAGGGCCACCGCATCCTCAAAGGCGGTCCCACGGCTCGGCTGCGCGAGGTTGGTGATGTACAAATACGGAACCGACGCCGGATACGAGTCTTCCAATCCGGGCAAGTTTCCCAAGTTCCACAGGTTGGTGTTCAGGTCCGCCAGGAACGCCGCGAGGTTGATTTCGAAGGGAGCCACGCCCATGTTGCGGACGAAGCCATCCCAGCGCGGATTCAACATCTTGGCCTGGTTGTGGATCGCGTTGAGGTCGAGCGTCTTGCCCGCGGGCAGGGCCAGCCAGGCATAGCGGGCCACAAACAGGTTCGTCGAAGAATGCGGTCGGTCGGGCCGTTCGAGCACCCCGATCCACTCGGGATCTCCCACCGTGAATTGAAACACGGCGTTGCTGAGGCTGGTGGTTTCCGTTCCGTCCCACGCCAGATACCGGCCAGAAGGTGTGATGACGGGTTGCCATCCATTCGTGTCGAATCTGCCATTGCGATTGAGGTCCAGGTAGTAGCGAAACTCCACGGTACCATCGGCATTGGTGACGAAGACCGGGGGGCGCGGGTCGTAATAAAGGTTGGCCAGGTTTTGACGGTAATCGTCCACGTTCAGTGGCGCGCCGTTGGCGTAGGTGTAACTGACATTGGTCAGCCAGTGCCGGGCCGGGGGCAGGATCTGCCCGCGCGGGCTCTGCCGGGGATCGAAGCCCAGAGGATTGATGTAATTGGTGGACACACGGAGGTCGTAGAGGGCCGGGTTCGTGAACGCCAGGATGGGAGCGAGCAACTGTGCCTGCGCCCGCTCCAGGGCCTGTTCTGCCGCCAATCGGGCCCGCGCCTGGTCCGAGCTGGTCGTCACGGCCCCTTTCTCCCGGCGGGTCAGCACCAGGAATGCCACCGCCAGGAACGTAATGACCGACAACATGATGACCGTCACGACCAGGGCCACACCCCGGCGCGAGACCTCCCGGGGCGAGGTCCGTTGGCAAACAAGGCCGGCCGGTCGGGGTGACCCGTCGGCGGTCAAGGCGGGCAGTTCTCGCACAGGGGAGAGTCTGGCTGCTGACAGGTTCATTGGTAAGCCGAAGGATCCACCGAGGGGATGTTCACCCTCTGACGGAACAGGTGCGTACGGCCTGCTTGTTGTTCCAGAAACTGGCGACGCGCGGTGGCGTCGGGAATGGACGCGGCCCGTTCCCAGGTGCGACGCTCCACCACGCCCAATTCGATTTCCACGGCCGCCGGCACGGCGTTGCTCTTGAACACGTAAAGGCCCACTTCACCCGGGACCACGCCCGAGGCGCGAATGTCGGTCTTGTGCCGGTTGAAATTGTTGGGCAGGTCCTGAGTGATCCAGACCCCATTGGTGTCAAAGGCGCGGACGCGGAAATGGACGACCCCATCCGCCACGCGGTTGAAATTGGTCAGGGGTGTCTTCATGAACTGAAGCAACTGCGCGCGCAAGGACTCGGGACCCAGATTCGTGGCCGCGTACCGAAACAGGGTGCCGCCGCCCGCGTCCGGCGTGCCCACCCGGTAGCCGATGGCATGCCAGCGGCGGTTTTCCTGGATCAGGAAAAACAGGTCCATCAAAACATTGGTTCGCCGTTGGTCGCCCGGAAGGGATTGGTAAAGCGGTTGATACACAAACGGCGGCGGAATCTCGGCATAAAAGTTGGGCACTCCCGAGAGGCGGGAAGGGGCCAGTTGGACCAACTCCTGACCGAGCATCTCGGTGACCAGCCGGCCGGACTCGAGATAGTCCGTCTGGGTCAGTCCGGCCCGGAACGCCCGTTGCGTCTGCCCGAACATCGCGACCAGACCGAGGACGATCACCGCCAGGAGGGCCGTGACCAGCAGGATTTCGATCAGCGAAAACCCCCTGCGAGCCGCTCTCGGCAAGGCGGTGGCTGATCGCCGTGGGCGAGGCTGGTGCGTCGTGACCTTCATGGGTACCTCGCAAAGGTGCCCGGGTGGAAAAAGTTCAGCGGGCCTGCATTGCTGCGCACGCCGCTGACGGCCCCGCGGAACACCATGCGACCGTTGCCCGTCTGGCCGTTGGGTCGCAGGGGCCAGGTGAAAAGCAGCCGCACCTCGTGCAGGTTGACGTGCAGGTTCCGGGTTACCCACCAGTAATTGGAGCGCTGGACCATCTCCGCAGGGGACAAGCCGGTCGCATCGAAGGCAATCCAGTTGGTGTCCCAATGCGTGTAGGGCATGACTTCCGAAACCATGCGATACCGAAAGGCCAGTTCCTCCACCGCCGGATCCCGCTGCGGGAACTTTTCCACCGCCGACCCGCTGAAGGCGCGCACATGAGCCACCACGTAGTTGCTGCGGAAGGCCACGGGTTGGAAAACGTTGGGCAGATAAACATACCGTGGCGTGCTCAGAACACCTACAATCGTATACCCGTTGGTCAGGGGAAGAAACGGAGGGGGAGAAATGCTGGTAATGTCGGAATTGGTGCGGGTGTAGAGGTCGCGTCCCTGCCCGAGCAGGGTGCCGTTCATGCTCCAGTCGGCCCAGTGGACCGTGATGGTTTCAACCGCATTGGTCAGATCATCATACCCGCGGGCCCCCGCACGAATCGCACTGAGCCAGACCTGGGCGTCCTGCAGAATCACCGTTTCCTCCCGGTTTTCGCGCTGGACCTGCAAACCCAGAGGGAGCACCCCAACGATGGCCACGAGGGCGAACCCAATGATCGCCAGACTCAGGGCGATTTCCACCATGGTAAACGCCGCCTGCCTCCGGCCGCGGACGTTTTTCGCGGTGGGGCTCCGCCCCAACGGGTTCATGCTTGGCCGACCGATTCTCATTGCACCTCCTGCCGAATGACACGCGCGCGACCGGTCAACCATTCGATACAAACCAAATTGAACGCGTTGGTGCTGTTGCCCGGAGGACGCTCGGTCACCGAGGGCGGTTGTTGCAAGGGCGCGCCCTCACGGGTGTAAGCTGCCGATACTCGCCCGCGGGCCAGTGGGATGTAAGCGTCCCGCAGTCCGCCCGGCTCGACTTCGGATACCAACTGGCCCAGGTGATTGAAGGCCAGGTAAGGAAGCCGAAAGTTGGTCGAACCCGTGGCGGAAGGGAACGGGATTCCCATGTCGGGGGTGGTCCATCGGAAGGGCGCCACTTCGTACACGCGCCGGGGTGGCAGCGGAGGCGCCGGATCGTAGATCCGCACCCGGGGCCCGTTGTACTGGAACTTCCAAGGAGGAATGAAAACACCCTCGGGCAGGGTCCGCCACGCGGTCAAGTAACGAGGATTCCGTGCCCCGGGTTGGTCACCCACGCTCCGGACGGTGATGAAATTGTACCCGATGAGTTGCTTGTCATAGAGTTTTTCGGCCCTGGCCTTTTCTTCAGAGGGCAGGCTTTGCCAGGCAGCCGCGTTGCCGGGGGCGCTCGCATCGCTCCAGAATTCGGGCGGGACAAAGACCATGTACACGGTCGTGCGCTGGCTGATGGCCAGTTGGCGGGCGCGGCCGAGCTCGTCCATGAGATGGCGTGTGCCGGAGACCTGGGCCTCTGCCTGAGCGAAGTTCTTCAGGGCCGGGACGGTTAGGGCAGCCAGTACGGCCATGATGCTGAGCACCACCAGCAGCTCGATCAGGGTAAACCCGTTCGGGCCATGGCGGCTCCAGTCATGCCGAACAAGGCTGCTGTGACTCGACGACTGTCGTTCGGCCGGCCTCATCATTCCTTCCAGCTCAGAATGTTGTCCCGGTTGGCGCCCCGGTCGGCTTTCTGATTCGGATCCACCATGCCGTCCGGCCCGGCCGACCAGACCATGATGGGGCCATTGTATTCATAAAAGGTTTGGTTTGCGACGGTCTTGCGGAGCAGTCCATTCAGGCCACGGGCCGGATTGGCAGGGTCGGCGGAAACCTGGGCAGTGCGATAGAAGGCGTCCCGGGCGGTTTCGTCGTAATTCAGGTCCATCGTGATGATGTACGGGTTCCCCCACGGATCCCGGTACACACCATCCAGGCCCACGCCGGGGTCGGTGGTCGTACTGACCATCTTGGGGTTGATCAGCTTTTGTCGCTGAGGGTTCCGCCGATGCCCGGCATTGACCTGGTTGACCTGGGGGGTCGCCGACGGGAACGACTCCACATCCATGAGGATGGCCATGACCTCGGCGTTGTTGGCCACGCCCGGGCCACCCGCCGTGTAACCGGGCGTGCCAATGTTCATGACCCCCACGGGCGTCCGGAACTGGCCGCCGTAAGTGAAGTCGTCAGGCGGGTTGAGTTTCGCGGCGGCTTGTTGGGCTTCGGTGGACGTGGGAAAGCGGCTGTACATGGTTTCGTATTGTCGGATGGCCTGGACCAAATCCGCGATTTCCATCTGGGCGCGTTTCACCAGGGCCTGGCGTTTGGCGCGTCCGAGCGTGGGAAGTAAGAGGCCCGCCAAAATGGCGATGATGGAAATGACCACCAGTAACTCGACCAGCGTGAAGCCCCGTGCTCGGACCTCGTAGGACCTTCGCCGCGGCGCACACCGTCGGAACGACGCGCCGTGGTCGGGAAGGGTCCCGGGGCAAGCACCCGGCTCGGGCACGGGCCGCCGCGAATGGGATCCGGCCGAACGAAACCCGCAAACCGGAGGTTCCCACCTCGTCTGGTACCAGGCCACCGGGACGGACCGTCTGGAGGCCTGCCGCATACGTTGGAAAAGGGCGAAACACATGACGCAAAAGCGGTTGACGGTTAGGGTTGGCTCACGATTTGCACTTTTTGGCTCCAGTTGGAAATGCGGTTCGTCTTGCCCCCGATGAGCACATCCACCCAGAGATCGAACCCGCCGGGATTGTTGGTTGGGTTTTGGGAGACGTATCGCCACGGGTTGACCCCGGGCGCGGTTGGGATGGGCTGGTAAGGGTGGGTATCCGGCCAGTTCACGGAGCAGGTCAGAAGGCGCACGGTTTGCCCTCCAAGCGTCACCTCCCGGTAGTGGCCGGGCCTCACCTGGGTAAGGAACGACCGCGCCCGGGCAGCGTCATCGGGATCCGTAGCCCTCGTGGTATTCAGGAAGCCGCGCAGGGCGGGCCGGCCGTCCACGGTCCCGAACACCGCGCTGAACGCGGCGTCGGTGTCCCGGATTCGCACGGTGCCATCGAGCGTCTCATACACGCGTGTGTCCGGGAGATATCGCGTCCCGAGCAGTTCGAAGTAGAGCGGGTTGATGACGGGGTTGCCCGGGTTGTCGGGCGGGTACTGGCCGTAATGGTCCTTGTAGGCCTCGATGGCCAGGGAGATCTGTTCGAGCTCGGCCTGAGCTTTGGATCGGATGGCCCGGGCCTTGATGGCGGCGCTCAACGGCAGAATGAGCCCGGCCACCACGGCGATGATGGCAATGACCACCAGCAATTCAATGAGCGTAAAGGCCGCCCTGCGGGCCATCGTCATGGTGCGATGCGCTTTCATGGATGCCGGTTTGGGCCGCGATCTCGCAGTTCCTGCTCCATGCGTTCGCTGAGCCACTGCTTGATCATGCTCTGATAGTTGAGGTACCGGGATCGGGCCAGCCGCTTGATCCGGGCCAGCATGCGCGGGTCCATGCGCAGCGTGATGGTCACGGACTCGGTGAGATCGCCGCTCCCGGCCACGGCGCCTTCCATGAGGCGCAAATCGGGTCGGTTTTCCGACCAAAAGTCGGCCTCTGCCTCTTCGCTGTCGAAGAGGGGTACTTCTTCCCACGAGGTAAACGTGCGCATGGCGACCTAGAGTTGTTCGGCCCGCGCCTCCCTGGCTGCGGCGGGCTCTACAGGTTCAGGCTCTCCTGCATCTTGCGCTGGTAAAAAAACTGCTCCTCCGGCTCGAACGGGCGAGCGAAGATCACGCGGATCAGTTTGCCATTGGTGCGGTACACGCTGAAGATGCCCCGCCCCGCGGCGGACATGCCCAGGTTGAAGAACCGGGCCTGCTTGGCGAAGCGGGGCGAATCGGGCATCAAGCGGACGGCAAACGGATCTTCAAAGGATTCTTCGATCTCCCGTTGAGTCAAAGAACTGTTCAGAGCGAAGGGCGGGTTGGACCAATCGAACTCCATTCCGGTTCAATCGTCATGCCATCGCCCATGCATTGTCACTACTTTGTATTTACAGGCACCGCTCCGCTTTGTCAACCAGGGCAATGGAAGCCTGCTGCGCCGCCTTCCATGTCATCGACCGTCCTGCGGCGGCATCCCAACCACGCCGCCACGCCGGCCCCGAACAGGGCGTTCCTCACAAGCCGATGAGGCGGACGTCCCTGCGTCAATCCTCCGCCCCGCGCCGACCGCCGCCGGCTTCGCCCACCCCCTCCATCAGCTTGATCAGCGGCAGGAACATGGCGATGACGATGCTGCCCACGATGACGGCAAGGCAGACAATCATGATCGGCTCCAAGAGCGAGGTCATCGCAGCCACGGCGTTGTCCACCTCGTCATCGTAGTTGTCGGCGATTTTCAGCAGCATTTCCGGCAGGGCACCGGTCTGTTCGCCCACGTCCACCATGCTGATGACCATGGGAGGGAACACGCCCGAGGCTTCCAACGGAGCGGTGATGGTCTCTCCCTCCTTCACACTGTCGTGGACGGCGGCAATGGCGTTGGCGATGACGACGTTGCCGGCGGTTTCCTTGACAATGGTCAGTGCCTGCAAGATGGGCACGCCGCTGCTGACCAGGGTCCCGAGGGTCCGGGTGAAGCGGGCAATGGCCAGCTTGGAGATCAAGGGGCCGATGGCCGGCAGTTTGAGCTTGATCTTGTCCCAGATCAGCCGGCCCAGCTTGGTCTTGGTGGCCAGCTTCAGAAGCACGAAAAAGCCCACGATGACTCCGAACGTCATCAGGATGTTCTCTCGGATCACCCGGCTGATGTTGAGTACGAGGCGCGTGAAGGCGGGCAACGCTTCCCCCTCCAGCAGGCCGGCAAACACTTCCTCGAACTTCGGAATGACGTACACGGTCAGCACCGTGATGATGGTGGCAGCCACGAACAACACCGCCACCGGGTAGAACATGGCGGCCACCACCTTGCCCTTGATCTTTTGGGCTTTTTCTTGGAACTGGGCCAGACGGTTCAGGACCACTTCCAACACGCCGCCCATTTCGCCGGCCTTGACCATGTTTACGTAGAGGCGGTTGAAGATCTTGGGGTGCTGGGCCAGGGCTTCCGAAAACGTGCTGCCGCCTTCGACCGCCAGGGCCAGCTCGCCGATGACGTTTTTCAGGGTGGGATTTCGCTCCTGTTTCTCCAAAACGCGCAGGCCGCGCAGCAGGGGCAGACCGGCATCCACCAGGGTGGCCAACTGTCGGGTGAAGGTCATGAGAACCTTGGGTTTCACCCGACCGCCCAGGCCCGGAATCTTGATCTGGATATCGAGGGCCCCCCGTTTCTTTCCCTTGGCGGCCGGGCGTGCCGGAGCGGCCTTGCCCGTCTTTTTCGCCGCCTTCGCGCCGTCCACCTCCACGATCTTCGTGGGGAACAGGTTCATCTCGCGGATGCGGCCGATGGCCTCGTTTTGGGAGGCGACCTCGATGACGCCCTTGACCTCCTTGCCGTGGGCGTCCATGGCAACGTAGCTGTACTTGGGCATGGCGGCTCCTGGGCTGGATGAGTGACGATGGTCTTACGTGTACTTGACGACCTCTTCGATGGTGGTCTCCCCTTCAAAGATGTTCCGCAAGCCGTCCTCGCGCAAGGTGGTCATGCCCAGTTCAATGGCCTTCTGGCGCAGGACCACGGTGGGCGCGCGTTCATTGATCAGGGCCCGAATCGGCTCGGTAATGACAAGGAGTTCGAAGATGCCCTTGCGGCCCTTGTAGCCGGTGTCGTTGCAATTGGAACAACCGCGGCCGTAATAGAAGACCTTCTCGCCCAGGTCGTGCG
>JAOADM010000041.1 GCA_026417315.1 Limisphaera sp. | reverse complement strand
ATAAGAGTGCCGTCGTCGCCGATCAGACGATCCAGGTATGCATTGAGCCGGGTCGCCACCCCGACGGTCTCGTCCGCAAAAAGGGCGCGGACGGCCCCAAGGTTGTTCTGCAGAAGCTGGTCCAGAGCCGATTCGTCCGAGAGTTTCAACTGATTGTCGTTGCCGCTCGAGCTGATGCCCAGGTCGGCCAGGTGATCCGCGATCGACGACAGGCCGGAAACCGGGGAAAAGGCCAGGTTGCGCAGACGCGAGGCGATCTCGTTGGCATCGCTTTCGCCGGCCAGGACACCGGCGGTCACGACCCCTTTCGCGTCTGTGGTGCTGCTGGTGTAATTGTCGAGCAGCGACTGCACCCGGTTGTATGCCTCCAGGAACTGTTTGATGGCGGACTTGATGGCCTCGGTGTCGGTTGTGACGGTGACCGTGGTCGTACCGGTTTGGAGGGCGTTGAGGGTGAGCCCGGAGAGGCCGGAACTGGCTTCGGTGATGGTGTTGGACGTGCTGACCAGCGGGTCACCTCCATTGACGCGATACAACAGGTTTTGTCCGCGCTGCAGGTTGCCCGAGCTGAGACCGGCGGCGGCCAGAAAATTGCCGGTGACGTCTTCGAGGGCGATGCCGAGGTCGCCCGTGGTTTTGTTGGTCAATACGATCCGGTCATTGAGGGCATCGTAGGATGCATACACGCCGGCGGCCGAGTTGTTGATGCGTTCGAGGACCGTGGCCAGGGTGTCTGCAGTGGCGCTGTAGGTGATGGAGACGCCATTGATTCTGAATTCGCCGGTGCCGCTTCCCCCGTCGGTGACCGGGGTGGCAAAGTTGGCGCTGGCAAGGGTCGCATTGAGGCGCAGGGCGCCCAGGGCTCCGGCGCTGATGACGGTGCCGGTCCCGTTGTTGTAAAGGCGTGCGACCTGGAGGAAGTTGCTGGTGTCATTGGCGCTCCCGAGCACGATTTCCGAGGCGCTTGAAAGCTGGATGCGATCGGTCGTCGGGTCGTAACTGGCGGTCACCGCACCGCCGGTGGCCGCGGAGATTTTGTCGAAGACAGCCTGCAGGGTATCGCTCGTTTCGATGGCGATCTGGTGGCCGTTGATGGTGATGGTGCCCGCGGTTACCGCCGTGGCAAAAGGGGCGTTGGCCAGCACGAGTCCGGAAACATCGGCGGTGGCGCTGAGGGGCGCGCCTGCGTTGGCGGTGCCTTGAAGACGAGAGGCGGTGGCTAGTTGGAGAATTTCGACCGAATAGCTTCCGGGAGCGGCGCCGGCACCGGCCCGGGCGGTCAGGACGGTGGAGTCGGCAACCTGCGCGGTTCGGGACGCGTAGAGGCCGGCGTCGAGCAGGGTTTTGAGGCGGTTTTGCAGCACCTCCAGTTCGGTTTGGAGGCTGCGGTAGGCGTTGGCGCGTTCGAGGATGCGGTTCTGTTCGGTCCGGAGGGCCTTCTGGGGTGCGCGCTCCACCTCCATCAACTGATCGATGAAGGTGCGCCAGTCGAAGCCGCTGGCCAGTCCTGACAATCCCAGTTCCATATACGTGCAGGCGGTTGCCTTGTCGTCGTCTGTTGCTCCGCCCTACTGCTGCCGTCCGGCAAGCGCGCCGCGCGGGGCTTGCGATCCCCGCGCGGCCCGCAGGGTGAGCGAGCCCGGGCCGGGCTCGCTCACCGGGTCCACTCCGGCTCCCGCTGGAATCAGGCCAGCAGACGAAGCGCGGTCTGCGGATTGGCGTTTGCCTGGGCCAACATCGCCGTGCCTGCCTGGACGAGGATGTTGTACCGGGCAAAGCGTGTGCTTTCTTCGGCCACGTCGACGTCCTTGATGCGACTGTTGGCCGCCGTGAGGTTGTCGCGCAGCACGCCGAGCTGCTCGCTGTACTTGGTCAGCCGCGCAATGTTCGAACCAATCGTGGCGCGGTCGGTGGCCAGTTGTTCGATGGCGTCCTTGACCGCAGCCAAGGCGGCGATTGCGCCGGTGGTCGTGGAGATGTCGGAGCTAGTGGCATCCGTGTACTTCGTGTCCGTCAGATCCACGCCAGCCATACTGAAGGTATTGGCATCGCTGTCGGTGGTCACCGCCAGGGTATCACCATTAAACAGACTGACGCCGTTGAAGTCC
Source organism: Limisphaera sp. (assembly GCA_026417315.1). Taxonomy (GTDB): domain Bacteria; phylum Verrucomicrobiota; class Verrucomicrobiia; order Limisphaerales; family Limisphaeraceae; genus Limisphaera. The sequence goes on along the minus strand of JAOADM010000041.1, from coordinate 20,272 downwards.
TTGGTGGCCAGATCGTTGATGTAGGCGCCCAAGGCCGCGAACTCTTTCTGGTAGAGCGCGCGGTCGGTGTCCGTCTTGGTGACGTCCTGCGCGAGGATGGCCAGCTCGCTCATGCGGTCGAGGACCTTCGAGACCTTCTGCAGGAAGCCGTCCTGCGTCTGGCTGAACGAGATGGCGTTGGCCACGTTGGTGGCGGCAGCGTTGATGCGGTTGATCTGCGCGTCGAAACGCATGGACACGGCCAGGCCGGCCACGTCGTCTTCCGGCGACACGATCTTGGAGCCGGAGGAGAGACGGGCGAGGGACTTGCTGAGCAATGCGCTCGACTCGGCGAGCAACCGGGCACTGCTTTGCGCGGATACGTTTGTGTTGATGACCATACTGCTGACTCCTTCCCTGAGTCACCCCTTGCGGGGATTTGGTTGCGCGGCATCCCTGCCGCGGGGCGAGCCTTTTCGGGGCGCCCGCCCGTTCGTTCCCTGCTGGCTGTCAGGGGCCGCCAGCCGCCCGTTGGTTCTCACAGCCCGGATATCGGCAGTTCGGCCGAACACTTGAGCTGTGAAATCGTCGCCGGGGCAGGAAGGGCGGACCGGCCGGGCCGGTCCGCCCCTGTCGGCTTACTCCTTCCCCCGGGACGGCATCGCGGTCTGAGCGGTCTGCACCGCGGCGTGGGGCGTTCGGGCCCCGGGCACGTGGTCGCCGAACGTGCTCCGGGTCGAGGACCGCCCCCGGGCTGCGGGGCCGACCGTGCGATGCGTCAAATTCGGGTTCATAATCCTGGTTGGGTGCTTGCGTTGCGTGGTGATCTGCGGCGGGACCGACCGGTGCCGACCCGGTCGGCCCGCGGCGCAACCCGGTTACGACAGCAACCGCAGTACCATCTGCGGCACGGCATTCGCCTGCGCCAGCATGGCGGTGCCGGCCTGGACCAGGATGTTGTAGCGCGCGAACTGCGTGCTTTCCTCGGCCACATCCACGTCCTTGATGCGGCTGTTGGCCGAGGTGAGGTTGTCTTTGAGCACGCCCAGCTGGTCGCTGGTGTACATCAACCGGGCCACGTTGGCGCCGACGGTGGCACGATCCGTGGACAGCTGCACAATGGCGGCCTTGACGTTGGCCAGGGCTGCCGCTGCCGTGGTGGTGGTACTGACGTCACTGCTGTTCAGCACGGTGGTGTAGGCTGCGGCGCCCAGGTTGACGCCACTCATGTTGAACGTGTTGCCATCGCTATCGATGGTCACGCTCAAGGTCGCCCCGTCGAAGAGGCTGACCCCGTTGTAATCCTTGGTGGCGACGTCCTTGATGTAGTCCACCAGGGTTTGAAACTCCAGGTCGTAGAGGGCGCGGTCTGCGTTCGTCTTGGTGACGTCCTGGGCGAGGATGGCCAGCTCGCTCATGCGATCCAGGGCCTTGGCCACCTTCTTGAGGAAGCCGTCCTGGGTCTGGCTGAACGAGATGGCGTTGGCGATGTTTCCCTTGGCGGCGTTGATGCGGCTGATTTGCGCATCGAACCGCAACGCGACCGCCTGACCGGCGACGTCATCTTCCGGCGAGACGATCTTGGAGCCGGAAGACAAGCGCATGAGGGATTTGTTGAGGAGTGCGGAGGATTCCATGAGCAGCCGGGCGCTGCTCTGGGCCGACATGTTCGTGTTGATGACCATAACTCAGTCCGTGAGTCGCCCCGGGGGCGGGGCCTTGTATTTGTCGCGGCGTCCGTGCCGCGGGCGCATCGGTCTTGGGGCGACGCGCCCTCTGCCCCACCGGCTGTTGGAGGCCGCCGGTCGCCTGATTTCCGACGCCCCATACATCGGCAGGACCTTTGCGGGCTTAAATGGTTTTTGGACCCACTGATGCCGTGTTGCGTCAACCAGGGTCCTCCATGGCGCGACCGGGCACGCGGGGCCGGCGATCCCGCACGTCCGCGGCGAGGGGCATGGTCCCCGCGGAGGCAAAATGCCCCAGAGCGCCACGCCTCTCGCAGACCCGGCGGGTTGGAAGGCAACCGAGGGGCCCTGCAGCACCCCGTTCGAACGGGTCAAACGCGCGCAGCCGCCGCAGAGGCCGCCAGATCGGTTGCGCTGCGCCGGATGCGGCGATCAGGGATTGAAAGCCGGTCCGGCCCCGAGGCAGGTGTTTGCTCAACTCCGAAGTCCTGAAGAGAAGCCGCGGCATTGACGCAAGGCGCTGTTCATTTCCAAAGTGGGGTGTGGCGCACATTCACGAGCGAATCGATTTCACCGTGGCGGTCTTTGTGGTGCGGGATCGCCGAGTGTTGCTGGTGCTGCATCGACAGTTGAATCGTTGGCTGCCCCTGGGCGGGCATATCGAACTGGACGAAGACCCGGAGCAGGCCGCGTTGCGAGAAGCGCGCGAAGAAAGCGGGTTGGAGGTGGAGCTCTGGGGGGAACGGCCACCGACGACCGGAAATGGGACACGCGCCCTGATCGCGCCCCGGTTCATGGACATTCATCGAATCACGGACACCCACGAACACATCGGGTTGATCTACTGGGCGCGGCCGCGCGGTGGCGAGGTGCGACTGGCTCCGGCAGAACATGAGCAAATCCGGTGGTGCACGGCGGAAGAGTTGGACGCCCTGGAGCCCCCGGTTTCGGAGGCCGTGAAATGGTATGCCCGCAAGGCCATCGAGGAGCTGTCCGGGCTCCCGGCTGATCACGGGTCGGGCGCCTGACCCGCCGCCGATGGCCATCCCCGCCCTTGTGCCGAACATGTCCCTGGTGTCGCCCAAGACCCTCTATTTCGGCGTCGCAGGACTGAACTCGGTCGCGACCACGCTCTTCTTCTACTACTTCTACTTTTTCGCCCAGCAGCAGTTCGGTTTCGGCAACCGCCAGAATCTCTGGCTCGCTGCGCTACAGGGGGCGACGTATGCGGTCGGGTCATGGATTGGGGGGCGTTGCGCCCAGCGGTGGGGTTATTCACGGGCCCTCCGGCGGGGGCTGATCGCCATGGCCCTGGCCCTGGCCGCGGGGACGGCGATGTCGGGCGTCGCGGCTCACGTAGCAGTGATGATCGCGGTCACTTTGGGTACGTGTTTCACCTGGCCCTCGTTGGAGGCGTTGGTCAGTCACGGTGAAGACCGCGCCGGCACGCAATGGCATGTGGGACTCTACAACTTGGTATGGGCAGGCACGGGTGCGCTGGCGTACTTTCTGGGTGGCGCTCTTCTGGATGCGTGGGGCATGGTCGCCCTGCATTGGGTTCCTCTGGGGATTGTGCTGGTGGAATGGCTGTTGGCGAAGCAAGCGCAGCAATTGGCTGTCCAAACAGCTCATCCCGCTCGAACGGTCCCACAGGACCCGGTGATGACGCCGGGGGAGCGGGCGGATCGACGCCGCTTTTTGAGAATGGCCTGGATGGCCAATCCGTTTGCCTACATGGCCATTCAGACGCTGGTGGCGGTCATGCCGGGCATCGCCGCCCGGCTGGGGCTTTCCACGACATGGGCGGGCATCTGCGGTTCGCTCTGGTGTTTTGCCCGGTTGGCGGCGTTTGCCTGGCTATGGCGATGGGAGGGCTGGCATTACCGGTTCGGTTGGCTGGCGGGTTCCTTCACGGCGTTACTGGTTTCTTTTGCCGTTCTGCTGACGGTGCCTCACCTGGTCGCGATGCTGGTGGCTCAGATTGTTTTCGGTTTGGCGCTGGGGCTCATCTACTCTAGCTCGCTCTTTTATTCGATGGACGCCGGAGAGACCAAGGGCGAGCACGGGGGCATTCACGAAGCGGCCATCGGCCTGGGCAACATGAGCGGTCCGCTGGTGGGCGCGGTGGCGCTGCAATGGGGGCCCGCTCGTCCGGACAGCGGCGCGGTGGCAGTGTGCGCGTTGCTTGCGGTGGGGTGGCTGGCCCTGCTGCGCGCCGGCTGGCGGCGGAACTGCCCCCTTCCCGGGACAGAGCCGCCTCGCTCAACCTCCGATCAACCCTCCGGACCAACTGCGTGAGGTTTGCAGGTTAGCAACGACCTGGGCGCTTCGGGTCGGCATCACCGCCTCCGGGCGGCGGCGCCACGCTTCCCCGTGCCTCGAAGGAGGCGCCTCGATCCTGTCGGCTAGGCCCCCTCCTCTTCGGCTCCATTGCCCTCGCACGGTGGTGTTTCGAGGCTTTCCGCGGCGCGCGCCAGTTCCTGAATCACGCGGGCCAGATCGCGCAGCCCGGGCGCCGGGATGATGATGGCGTCGCGGCGTCCGCCGACATCCTCGGTGATGCGCAGGAAGCGGCCACGAGGATTCTCTTTCAACGACAGAATGAACGTCTTCCGTTCCACTTGAAGCCGTTCGGTGCGCAAGGTCACATCGGAAGAGGCCACCGGCCGGTTCAAGCCATCGTACGGCGGGCGCGGTCGGAACGAAGCGTGCCTGTCATTCGAGATCATACCCACTTCCCAAAGAAACCCTACAGTTCACCATTAGACGGAGCCAACTTGAACCGGGGGAGCCGGACTGTCAACTCCGCAGTTTGAACGAGGGAAGGAACCGTGGGGCGTCGGCGGGACGGGCGACGCGGTTGAGGTAGAGCAACAACCCCGCGATCACCAGCAGGTTGGCGGCCTGGGCCGCGCCGTGCCACCAGCGAAGGCGATGAGCGGCCTCTTCGCGCACGGCGGCGGGCAAATTTACGGCGTGCTTGATGCGGTGCAGCCGATGAATCTCCGGCTGCCACCAGAAGGCGCCCATCAGCACCAGGGCGGTCAGAACTGCGACGCAGTACGTTTCCACCCGCCGAAACGGGCGGCGCAACCACGCCCATTCGGCCAGCAAATGAGCCACCGCCAGGCTTGCGCACACGATCTGGAGCCGAAACAGCCGAGAAACAAGCAGGCCGGCGATCGCACCGCTGAAATAGGGAAAATTGCGATCTCCCAACAGGGACCGCATTTCCTCGGAAAACACCGCCGGCCCCACCGCCACAGTAAAAAACACGCCGGCCCCCAACCACACGGCGGCATTGACGAGCCCCAGGAAGCGAAGCAGACCGCTCACGTGGCCACCCTAGAAAGGGAAGCGGGTCTTGCCAAGCATGGAGTGGTTTCTGAAGGCCGACCGCAGCCCCTGCGCATTCGACGGCGCGGACGGGCAGGTCGCGAGGTCAAGTGGGACAACTCATGTTGCTTTCAAAGACCCGATCAAGAGCCCCCGTGGCCACATCGTGCAGGGGCCGGGCCGGGAAGTGCCCGAGCTCCGCTTCCCTGCCCGACCTGCGGACCGTGGAGAGCGCGAAAGTGGCTGCTTGCGGTTCGCCAGCTGTGGATGATTGCCAAGGAGGCGGCGCCGGTTCCGCCCGTTATGGCATTCTGGGTGCGCCCCTCGAGAAGCCGCGCTCGGGCCAAACCCATGCTCCCCTTCTCTTTTCCGCAGGTGGATCGACGTCTCGGCAAGCGAAAGTCTGGGAGCCGAGGCATGGAGAGCGCGTCAGGCACTGCAGCCCGGCGGCCCAACAGCAATGCGGACGTTCAGTCACCCGTGGATGACCGGCGGCCTTTGTTCGGACGTTTTGAGCGGCACTCTCACCGAGCTCTGGCCGGGTTGCCCCCCGAGTTCTTCCGGCCACCGAAAACGATTGCAGGGCCCGAGCGGCTGGGACCGACCGGCTCCTCGAAGGTCTCCCCCGGGCGATCGGTCGCCGCAGGAGGAGGCGTGGAAGATCGGTCCCGGAGAATCCAGGGCTTCGATTCCGGATTATCCCAACGATTCCCGGGGCGCGAGCTGGTATTGCCGTGCTTCTTGGCGCGGTGACACGCAGGAGAGTTGCCAACGCACCAGCGGGGTTGCTTAATGAGATCCGCAATGGCCAGCGTGGGTGAACAATTGCGGGCGCGTCGGGAAGCCATGGGCCTGAGCCTGCAGGATCTGGCGACCATCACCAAGATTCGTGCGGATCATCTGCGGGCATTGGAAGAGGGCCGGTATGCGGTCTTCAGCGCCCCGGTGTACATCAAGGGATCGGTACGAAGCTGCGCGCAGGCTCTCAAACTCGATCCTGCTCCCCTGCTCCGCCAACTTGACCAGGAATTGTCTCAAGACGCGAAGCTGGGACATCCTCCGGCCTTGTCTCCGGCGGAGCCGGGTTTTTGGGACCGGCTTTTATTCCATCTGGTGCGGCTGAGCTGGCGTCAAACTGCCATCATGGCGTTGTTGGTGGTGCTGGCCGCGGTGTGGTTGGGGCGGTATCTACTGTGGGAACGGCGTCCGGCCGGGGCCGGTCCACAAAGCGTTCAGCCGACGCTGTACGAGGAACCGGTCCCGCCCCATCTGGAAACGCTCAGCCTGCCCGCCCCGCAGCCCACCCGACCGGCCGGCTGACTTGGAGAGTAATCGCGCCGCAGCGGCCGGCCGCTCTGCGGCTGCCCGTGTGAGCCGGCATTCGGGCCTGGATCGGCGAGGTCGGCGACCTCTTCGAGCGAGGTTCCTTCAGCCTGGTCGCCTCATGCGGGCGGGTTGGGCGGGAACGAGGCCCATGCCGAGAGTCTGGATTGTGCCTGGGGAGAGAGACCGGTGAACACCATGGAGACGTGGTAGCCGGTGTGCCGGTTGCCGGTGCAACTCACGACCACTCCTGTGCAGGTCATGCGTCCCTTGTCCACCGGGGAACGGACGGTCAAAGTCATTTCCGTCCAGCAAGGCAGGGCCGTGGGGCTCAGGAACTCGATGCCATTGCGCCGGAACACCACGGCATCCCGAGGCAACGTCAGCTGCGTCTCCCGTGATTCCACCGTAACCTGTGAACCACCGTTGGTACGCTCCGCTTTACGCGCACTCATACAGCACCCACAACCTACCACAGCCGCGGCTGCGGTCAAAGCCTGAGTTTGACCCATGCAAGTTGCGCCGGTTTTGGCCGGCCGTCAGTTGAGGAGGATCAAGGTGCGTTGGGCTTGAGAAGGACGTGCGGCCACAGTTCCAAGCGTCCGACCCGCTGTGGAGCCGGGCCGGGAGTTGTTCGAGCTGCGAGAGCCCATTGGTGCGGATCGGGTTCCCACTGTGCCCGCGGTGTTCGAAGCCGTGCCGGATCTCCACCTCGATGGATTTCTCGACTGCACCCGAAGAACTCTTGATGGCGGGGGTTCGGCGTGCTCGGCCCGTGTGCAGGCGGGCCGGGGGTTGACCCGGGCCTCCAGGCCGGGGCGATTGCGCCACAAGTGGTCCCGCGGCGCCTGAAACTCCAGGGGCCGCCCTATGGAGGTAGGAGGCTGGTGCGCAGCGTCACCAAGGCGGCCTGACGGCCGGCATCCTGGTTGGGACAACCTCCATGTTCAGGCCAACCACGGGGCAGTGCCCCGTGGCAATCCACCTCAATCTCAAAAGTCCCGATGTGAGCCACCAAGGTGTGGAGAAGGGCTGGTTGCTTTACAGTGCACCAGCAGCTCGGTCGATCTGTCAGTGTCATTCTCGGACCAAGATCCCGTGCAGGAAATGGCGCCATCGAGCGTTTGTGCTCCAAGCCAGGAACTCTCGCGGAGTCCAAGCCGTTCCGGCCTGCGCCACCTTGAAGCTCTTTCGGGGCCCAGAGTCTTCCCGAACTTCCCGCTGCAGGTTCGATGGCAGATCTTGCCCCGGAAAGTCGTCCTCGCTGGACTCCGAGAGATCCGCTCTGGAGACAGACCTCCAAGGCTCGACGGCCGGTTACTCCCGAATCCGGACGGTGGGCCGCGACTCTTACCTTCAAGAACTCGGAGCGGTGGTGGACGTGGGGCAGGCCTTTTCAATGGCCTCCCGCAGTGTGTTCAGCATGAAGGGCTTGCTCAACACCATCGCGACTCCGGGCAACGGGACCTTGTTGGCCGCCAACGCCTCGGCATGGGCCGTGATCATGAGGATGGGCATTTGGGGGTGTCGGAGGAGGATCTGTTGGGCCAGTTCGTCCCCGCGCATCTCCGGCATGGCGTAGTCTGTGATCACGAGGTCAAAGGGCTCCCGCTCCAAACAAGCCAGTGCTTCCGGACCGCTGTGGGCCGTTTGCACCTGGTGCCCGTCAAAGGAAAGCATCATCGCTACGGCGTCGCACACCAAAGGCTCGTCGTCCACCACCAGGATCCGGCGCTTGGCGATGTTAGTCTTTTTCACATGGCACTCGGCTGGGTTTTGATTTCATACTAATCGAAAGGGGCTGTCGGGCAAGCCGGCGGCTTTGCGGCAGAACGCCAGGGGCAGCCCTCCCCCTTTCGATCCGGCGGCCTTTCGTCGTGCGCACTTCCGAAGCCCCGCCTCATCCCCTGACGCATTTTGAACCTCACTATTCAGTGGCTCGGGAGCCTCTGATGGCCAATCCGGCTCCCCGCCATCGTCTGTGTCATAGAACAGCCCGCGGGCGCACGGTTCGATGCGCTTCGGGGAGGGACCGCTTCCGACCCCGGCGCCGTTCTGCTGCCGGAGGACAATGTCAACCCAGCCGCGCCAGGACAGCCTTGATGGCCTCGAAATTGGGCAGTTCCTTGGGCGAAGGAGTCTGTTCGCTGTACTGGATGATGCCCTGCTTGTCCACCACAAAGGCCGCCCGTGCGCTCACCGAGCCCAGCCCCAGCAAATCGTCCAGCAACACTCCGTAGGCCCTGGCCACCGTCTTGTTCAGGTCGCTGGCCAGGGTGATGCCGATCTTCTCCTTCTGCGCCCAAGCTTCCTGGGCAAATGGGCTGTCCACGCTGATGCCGATAACATCCGCATTCAACTCCCGATACGCGTTCAGGCCCGCGGTCACGTCACACATCTCCTTGGTGCAGACCCCCGTAAACGCCAACGGGAAGAACAGCAGGACGGTGTTCCGTTTGCCGAAGTTGTTGCTCAGGGTGACGTCCTGCAACCCAGACGGTGTCTTGGTTTTCAACGTAAAATCCGGTGCCTTGCTGCCAACAGGTAGTGCCATGGTACGTCGTGTGTTCGGTTCCGTCGTTTGTTCAGGTTGTTCGCGTTTTTGACGGGCCCAAAGTTGTTCAGCCCCAGCGTCGTGTCAACTCGAGTTCGCAAGAGATCAGTCAGCCCCATGCCAGCCACCGCTCCTTCCTGAAGCGGGGGGCTCCGTGAGCTCTCGAGCCGAGGAAGCGCGGCGATGACCGCAGCCCGGGCAGCCGGTCCCCTGTCGGGTGGAGTCCTCCGACCGCAAAGGCCTCAGCAGGCTGCCGGACCTGGCCGGCGTCATGGATGGAGGTCGATCGAGCTCAGAACATCCAATCCACAGGCCGGGCGGGATTGAACCTCGTCGTGAGTTGAAAACCGACATCGGTGCGGCACACGGTCAGGGCAAAGATCCCGCTGAAGACACTCGGGGCCATGCCCACGCTTTACAGTTCGGTGCGGGGACCGCATGTTGAGCGGCACATGCGATACTGGAGCCTGGTCATGTTGGGTTGGGTGCTGGCTCATTGCACCGGGAACGCCGATCCCCATTCCGACCTGTCAGCTGCCGGCGCTACTGGGCCAGCGGCCCCGCCATGGCAGGAGGTGTACGAACTGGCATTGCGCCACGTACCCGGCCTCAGCAAAAGTGAACTCGACCGGGCACTCTTGGACGGTCTGCTGGCCCGATTGGGGTACCGCGCAGCCTTGCTGCCTCCGGACGATCCCCTGCCCCTGCCGGAGTCACCGGTCAAACAGGCCGAGGTTTTCGACGGAAACGTCGGTTACATTCGAGTGGCACGCGTCGAAGCCTCCCTGCCCGGGGAGCTGCCCAACGTCTGGCAGGCGCTCCGGGCGACCAACGCGGTTGCGGGCTGGATTCTGGATTTGCGCGAGGCCGACGGGCTGGATTATGCGGCGGCGCAGGCCACGGCAGCGTTGTTCCTGGAGCAACCGATGGCGTTGCTGGACTGGGGCGCGGGGGCGGCCACGGTCTCTCCGGCCTCTCCTCCGTGCCGTGAGTTTCTGGTGGTACTCGTCAACGGGCAGACGCGCGGCGCGGCGGAGGCCCTGGCGGGCGCGCTGCGCCTGGGACGCGGAGCAGTCCTCGTGGGCAGCCGGACCGCAGGGGCGGCCGCGCTCACGCAGGTCTTCCGCTTGAGCAACGGACAGCGCCTGCGACTGGCCACCACCCCCGTGCGCCTCGCCAGCGGCCCGTCTCTCAGCCCGATCGGCCTGGAGCCGGACATCCCCGTCGCGGTGAGCCGCGAGGCTGAACTGACGTGGCTGGCCGATCCCTTCGCTGCCGGCCCCGCCCCACCCTCGCGCCCCGGCGAACGCGTCGAGACCGCCGCCCGACGATCCCGTGCCAATGAAGCGGCATTGGTGCGCGCGATGCGTCAAAACGCCGCTGCGGCGGACACGGACACCCCGGACCCTGAGGCCGCCGGGCCCAACGTGGTGCGGGACCCCGCCCTGGCGCGTGCTCTGGACCTGGTCAAAGCCATGGCCATCCTGGAGGCTTCCGGACTGGCACGCCGGCCGCCGCGGTGAGGGTTGCGCACCGATCCGGTTGGGGAAATAGTTCGCCGTTGACGAGTCGTGTTCAGGCGGCACACTGACCGCTCATTCGCGGGTAGAATCAGATGAAGACGATTCTGTTTGTTTGCACCGGCAATGTCTGTCGCAGCCCGATGGCCGAGGGGCTCTTTCGCCATATGGTGCAGGGCCGCGGCGAGTACCGCGTGTTGTCCGCCGGTCTGGGGGCCGTCGAGGGGCAACCCCCCAGCGCCCATGCGATCCAGGCCATGAAAGAGCTGGGCATCGACATCTCCGGCCAGCGAAGTCGCATGTTGACCGCCGAACTGGTGGAAGAAGCGGACTACATCTTCGGCATGACTCACGGCCACGTCGAAAGCATTCTGCTCCTCTATCCCCAGGCAGCGGAAAAGACCTTCCTCTTGCGCGAATTCGACGATTCGGTGGAAGGGTTCGACAAGGATGTCACCGACCCCATTGGCGGATCCTACGAGGTTTACGTGCAATGCCGCGACCAGATCCGCGAGGCCCTTCAGACCATCCTGCCGGTGATCGAGCAGGACGTGGCCGCGGCCGCCCAGGCCAGTTGGCGTACCGGCCCGGTGGCCGTGGGCGCCGACCACGCCGGCTACGCGTTGAAACAGGCCCTGGTGGAGGCGTTGCGTCAACGCGGCATGGAGGTGCTCGACCTGGGCACCCACTCCCCGGAGTCCACAGACTATCCGGATTACGCCCACGCGGTGGCGCGTGCCGTGGCCGATCATCGGGCCCGTTGGGGAATCCTTTGCTGCAGCACCGGCATCGGGATGAGCATTGCGGCCAACAAGGTGCCCGGCGTGCGGGCCGCCCTCGTCCACGACATGGAAGAGGCCGCCCTGGCCCGGCGCCACAATGACGCCAACGTGCTCTGTTTTTCCGGCAAGCGCACCTCGCCCGGGGACGCCCTGGCCATGATCGACGCCTTTCTCGAGGCCCAGTTCGAGGGCGGCCGGCACGAACGCCGCGTCCACAAGCTCGAAGCCTGTTGTGGCTCCGGACGCCAGTTGCGGCACGTGGACCCGGCCGTGGCCAGCCTGATCGAGCAGGAGCGACTGCGCCAGCAGGAGAACATCGAGTTGATCGCCAGCGAGAACTTTGCCAGCCCGGCCGTGCTGGAGGCGCAGGGCTCAGTGCTCACCAACAAGTACGCCGAGGGCTACCCGCGCAAACGCTGGTACGGCGGCTGTGAGTTCGTGGACAGCATCGAGCAACTGGCCATCGACCGGGCCAAGAAGCTCTTCGGCGCCGAACACGCCAACGTGCAGCCCCACTGCGGATCGGCCACCAACATGGCCGTGTACTTCGCCTTCCTCAAACCCGGCGACAAGATTCTGACCATGGACCTGAGCCACGGCGGGCATCTGACCCACGGGCATCGGGCGAATTTTTCGGGGAAGTTCTTCGAAGTGGTCCACTACGGGGTTCGCCGCGAGGACGAGCGCATCGATTATGACGAGCTCCTCCGTCTGGCCAGGGAACACCGCCCGCGGATGATCACCGTGGGGGCCAGCGCCTATCCGCGGATCATCGATTTCGCCCGCATGAGCGAGATCGCCCGAGAGGTCGGCGCCTATCTGCTGGCCGACATTGCCCACATCGCGGGTCTGGTGGCCGCCGGGTTGCATCCCAGTCCCGTGCCGTATGCCGATTTTGTCACCACGACCACCCACAAAACCCTGCGAGGTCCCCGCGGAGGACTGATCCTCTGCAAGGAACGCTATGCGAAGGAAATCGACGCCATGGTCTTCCCCGGGATCCAGGGCGGCCCGCTGGAACACGTCATCGCCGCCAAGGCTGTCTGCTTCCACGAGGCGCTGCAGCCTTCGTTCCGGGCTTATCAGGAGCAGATCCTGAAAAACGCACGTGCGCTGGCCGAAGGGCTGCTGCGCAACGGGTTCCGGCTGGTCAGCGGTGGCACGGACAATCATTTGATGCTGGTGGACGTGGGAGCGCGCGGGTTGACCGGGAAGGACTGTCAGGCCGCGTTGGATCAGGCCGGCATCACGGTCAACAAGAACACCATCCCCTTCGAGACGCGCTCGCCGTTCCTTGCCAGTGGCATCCGCATCGGTACCCCGGCCGTCACCACCCGGGGCATGAAAGAGCCCGAGATGGCCGCCATTGCGGACATGATCAGCGAAGTGCTCCTGGACCTGAACAACCGGGAGACCATCCAAAAGGTGCGCGAGCGCGTCCGCGAGCTGACGGCCCGGTTCCCGCTGCCCTACTGAGTTCGGCCCGACGGCCGGCCGCACAGGGTACGCCTTCGCAGGGGCGGGGTCGTGGTGGTTCGACGCAACTCTCCCTGCAAGCCGGTCTGCCCTGTCCCTTCTTCGTTGGCCTTTTTGCTTGGGGGCCCGAGAACCCGGGGTCGGATGGTGCCCACCAGTCGTAGCTTGTGCGGTGCCACAAGCTTTGACCGCGCCCGGACCAGTACCGGTCATGCAGTCCGGACTTTCGCCCGGTGCCGGGTTGTTGGCAGGGCATTCCCGGGCTTCGGCCTCCTGATTCGGTCCCGGCCGCGACGCTCGAATTCGTCCACGACCTCGACCTCTCGGGCGTGCGGGCAGGAACATGCGCCGGGTATGGGGCCGACCGTGTCGGTCCCTTCGGCTTGCCGGGCCCCCGCGCCGTTCGGCAGAGTGATTCTTGTGATGCGGCGGGCTCAGTTTCTGCGGCTCCTGGGGTGGGCCGGTTTCAGCCTGGCCTGTCAGGCTCTGCCGGCCAGGAGCTCGTCGGCTCCTGCCCGTTCTTCTTTGCCCTCCCCGGTTCGGGTGCGGGACTGGGCCCGCGCGCAAGGACTGACGGTGCGCTGGCTGGAGACTCATCGCCGTCTGCAACTCACGAAAGGCGGGTTACAGCTCGTGCTGCAGGCCAACTCTCGCGAAGCTTTTATCAACGGGGTTCGGGTTTATCTGCTCTGTCCCTTTGAATACCTCAATCCCGCCGGGTACCTGGCCGAGGTGGACGTGCAGCGCACGTTCGGGCCGTTCCTGGAGCCGCCGCGCCTCCCACAAAAACAGCGGATGGAACACATTTGTCTCGACCCCGGGCATGGGGGGAAAGACACCGGTTACCGCATCGGGACGACGGAGGAAAAGCGGCTGACGCTGGCCCTGGCCCAAGAGCTGGCAGGGCTGCTGCGGCAGGCGGGGTTCCGCGTCACACTGACCCGCACGCGAGATGTCTATCTGGATTTGGAGGAGCGTCCCCGGCTGGCTCAACGTGCCGGGGCGGACCTTTTCGTGAGTTTGCACTTCAACGCAGCCGCGGCGGGTGCGGGTCAGGTTCGCGGCGTGGAAACGTATTGCCTCACGCCGGCCAATGCCAGTTCCACCGCCAATCCCGGGCGCATCTCCGTGGCTGGTCCGTTTCCGGGCAACCAGCACGACCTTTTCAACATTCGGCTCGCCTACGCGCTGCACCAGGCCATGGTTCGAGGTCTGCCCAGCGAAGATCGCGGCCTGCGGCGAGCTCGTTTTGCGGTCCTACGCGAAGCCAGTATGCCGGCCGCCCTGGTCGAGGCGGGGTTTCTTTCGCACCCGGTGGAGGGACGGCGGATCAACGACCCCGCATACCGACGTCGCATCGCGCAGGAGCTCGCGCGCGGCCTCCAAGCCTACCTAGAACTCGTTCACCGTCCATGAAGCCGATTCCCATGAAGCCCATTCGTTGGAACCAGAATCGATCCCCCGCGTCACCCGGATCCCGGTTCGACCGGCGGGCAATCCTGCAATGTGGCGCGTTTCGCCGGGCCCCCGGGGTCGCATTCAGGGGGTGGCGGCGAACCACGTTTCTCGCGTTTCTCCTCGGGAGTGTCGCCGCCCTGGGGGTTGCCCAGATCTCCCTCCTTGCGCAGGAAACAGGGCCGATCCGGATCGCAACCAGCTCGTTGCCTCAGGGCCACGGCCTGGCAGCCGGGCATCCCAACGATCAAGGGCTCAAGACCCACCCGGACGTCATCTTCTCTGATGACTTCGAAACCGGCCCGTTGGAAGGACGCTGGGATGACACGCGCAACCCCGGAGGTGCCGTGTTGCGCTGGGCAGGCACCGACGCCTTCCCGGGCCTGGGCCGCCGTTGTCTGCGCGTCGAGGCCCATTTGGATCGCGATACCGGCGGTGGTTTGACCCAATGGTTCGAGTCGGCTCCCCGGATCTTCATCCGCTTCTACACCCGGTTCGTCCCGCCTTGCGACTACATCCACCACTTCGTGACCCTGAGAGCCAACCGCGGATTGCGCGGAGCCGACAAGTGGAGCGGCTTCGGCGGTGCCGGGTCCAAGCCCGCCGGAGATGAACGGTTTTCGACCGCCATTGAACCGTGGGGGAACTGGGGGCGCTGGCCCGCCCCTGGCAAATGGCACTTCTATAGTTACTGGCACGCCATGCGACCCGCCCCGGACGGCAAGTACTGGGGCAACCATTTCGACGTCCCGGAGGCCCCTCTGATCCCGCCAGGACAATGGATCTGCGTGGAAATCATGCTCCAGCACAACCGTCCGGGCCAACCCGACGGCGAACAGGCCTTTTGGATCGACGGCCGGCTGCAGGGCCACTGGACGGGCATCAACTGGCGGACCAGCGAGAAACTGCAGGCCAACGCGTTAACCCTGGAGGCGTATGTCACCGACCGCTGGGCTCGGCAGCCGACCAACATGGTCGAATTCGACAACGTGGTCATCGCCCGGCGGTACATCGGACCGGCGACAACTTCCCGCACCGCCGCGGTGCCAGCCGCGGAGTAGCACGGCGAATCTCTCACCTCCACCGGCCGCCTGTCCGCCCCTCAGGTCTGCATGGGACCCGACGCAGCCGGTTCACTCAGGACGGGTGGCAGGGGGCAATCCAGGGCATCGGCCACGGCCCGTAACAGCTCCGCCTCTTCCACTCGCACCCACCCGTCCGCAGCCACCACTTCCACACACGCAGCCAACAGACGCCGTTTGAGCGCAGGCGACGCCTCCGCCCATCGGTCCAGGGCCCTGTCGATGGCCGCCAGACCGCATTCCGTCCACACCAGCAATTGGGGAGGCGGGGCGTCGATACCCAGTTGGGCCCAACCCGCCGCATACGCGCGGGCCGCTTGGTCCGGGGCGCGCTGCCCCAACCAGGCCAACGCCGAGAGCAACACCTGTGCCTCCGACTCCAGACCGCGCAGGCTGTAGTACTGGACGGGCCTGGGGCGAACGCGTCCGAACCTCGCTTCCAGATCCCGCTCGATCATCCGCTCCAACGCGTACTCGAAGAGATCGATCTGGCGATCGCTCGTGATCAACCACCGCAACGCCTGGCGGAACGCGCGAAACGACTCCCCATCCATGGTGCGCAGCGCCGGCAGCGCCAGTTGTGCGACCGCCAGTCGGGCCCCGACCGGCAGCTCCAGCAAGATTGGATCCAGGGCGCTCAAGCGCGCTTCCACGGCCGCGGACAGGCGGGTCTGTAACCCGATCCGCTCCTGCCGCCGGCGATCCGGATTGCGACTCAACACCAGGCCGAGCACGGCAGCCTGGGCGCCGGTGTCCGTTTGTAGAGCCTGCAACAACTCGTCTGGCAGCGCCGCCCGGAGTTCGGCGGCGTACCGCACCTGGCGCGGCCCCGGCCGACCCACCTGGTCCAGGACCGCCCGGCCCCGAACGGCCCCCCCCGCCAGGCTCGCCGCCGCCGCGGCACCTGTGGCCACCCGTGCGCGCGGCGCTGCCGCCCGTGCCTCCACTACTTCCACTGTCTCGGGGCTTACCCGCGGAAAGGTGCCGTCCCAACTCGGATCCAGCCGCCGAATCCGCTCCGCCAGCGGTGGGTGCGTGGCAAACCAGTGCGCTCGCGAACCGGTGAACGCCGAGCTGAAGAACAGATGCGCGGCCTCCAGCGCGTGCGGGTTGTCCACCCGTGATCCGTAAACCAGACCCCCGATCTTGCGCAAAGCCCCGGCCAGACCCGCGGGATTCCGCGTAAACTGGACCGCCGCAGCATCTGCCAGGAACTCGCGCTGCCGACTCACCGCCGCCTGAATCAATCGTCCGAAAAAGACGCCAATCCAGCCCAGCAGCAGCAGCACCAACCCCAGCAGTGGCAACGGATTGTTCCGCCCCCGCGTTCGAAGCAGCACACGCCCCACTTCCGCCAGACAGAGAATCCCGAAGACCCATCCGATCAGTCGCAGGTTGAGTCGCATGTCCCCGTTGAGGATGTGACTGAACTCATGCGCGATGACCCCCTGCAATTCGTCCCGGCTCAGCAATTCCAGACAACCCCGCGTCACCCCGATGACGGCATCATGCGGACCGAACCCGGCGGCGAAAGCGTTGATCCCTCGTTCGGCATCCAGCACGTACACCGGCGGCACCGGAAGTCCCGAGGCCAGGGCCATTTCCTCCACCACGTTCAGCAAGCGCCGTTCGTGAAAGTCCCGCGTGTCCGGCCGGACCAATCGCCCCCCTAGTGCCTCCGCCACGACACGTCCTCCGGCGCGCAACGTGGCAATTCGGTAAAGACTACCCAGGGCCACCACCGCCAGGGTCCCCCCGGCACAGATGGCAAACAACTTCGGGTGCCACAAGCGCCAGCCCGCATCCCTCCCCGGGGCGTAGGGAGAGGCGTCTCCCACGCCCAACGTGATCAGACAGGCCAGGTACACCGCAACGGTGATCCCCGCCACCGCCAGGGCGAAGTACACAATCAGAAGCCGCGTACGTCGGCGTGCCCGGTCCTGTGCCTCGAAGAAATCCATGCTCACCCCGCGCCTCCGTCAGCCCGGTTTCGCGTGCCTCGCAGGATCCCTCCGGCTCTTTCGCGAGCAGGTCCCCGGCAGACGTTGGGGCCGCCCCTCACCCTCCAGCAGCCCCTCGGCAGGACTCACGCAAACGAAACCCTGGGCGCTTCGCGTTCTTCCGGCTTTTGCACTTGGAACAGCTCGGCCGGACCAAAGTTGAACATGCCGGCCACCAAATTGCTCGGGAACCGTTCCCGTTCCGTGTTGTAGTTCATCACCGCGTCGTTGTAGGCCTGCCGGGCGAACGCGATCTTGTTCTCGGTGGAGGTGAGCTCCTCCATCAGTTGCGCCATCGTCTGATTGGCTTTCAGGTCCGGATACGCCTCCGCCAGGGCGAACAACCGGCCCAGGGTGCCGGCCAATGTCCCCTCGGCCGCGATCAACGCCTTCATGGCATCGGGATTGGTCGGATCCACTCCTACGCGGCCGCTGGCCTGCACCGCCGCATTGCGCGCGGCGATCACGTCCTCCAGCGTGCCGCGCTCATGCTGCAGGTAACCCTTGGCGGTTTCCACGAGATTGGGGATCAGGTCGTACCGCCGCTTGAGCTGCACGTCAATCTGCGCCCAGGCGTTTTTGAACCGGTTGCGCAGCGTGACCAGGCGATTGTAAACGCCCACCAGCCACAACACGGCCAGCGCGAGAACGGCCAGACCCACCAGCAACACTACGAGCGCGAGTCCCATGGCTTTTCCTTTCTCTCCGAAGTTGCCCCACTCCTAGGCCAATCCCGCCCCGGGCGCAACCGCAAATCCACAAGCGGAACCGCATGCCACGGGCCGGTATCAGGCCGGCGAGGCCAAACGCCTGCGGACGTCACGCAAGCGAAGGCCCTCAGCCGCGCAGATCCCGCCCGTGTCACGCGAACGAATTCGAGGGCATCCGCGCGCTCGATCCCGGCGTCTGAGCGCGCCCCGGACCACGAACCCGCGTTGTTGGTCTCGAGTCCACCCTATCGGGGCCCGGCGCAACCACCCGGGCTGCCCTCATGTTGCAGGTGCGTTCGCAGCGTCTTCCGCATCCAGCAAACCCAGCTCCCGCAGTCGCCGCCGTGTATCCTCCGGCGACGTGTGCACCCATCCCTGCCAGCCGCGGGCCCGTCCGGCCTCCACGTTTTCCGGACGGTCATCCAGGTAGAGAATCTCTGAACCGCGTCGGCCCGAGAGACGTTCCAGGCTCTCGTACATGCCCGGGGCAGGTTTCATCGAACGGACCTCGTAGGAGAGAATGCAGCCGTCGAACTCGTGGACAAACGGGAAATTCCGCCGGATATGTTCCATCGCCAGGTCGTTGGTGTTGGAGAACAACCAGGTGGCAAGCCCGCGCCGGCGGAGTGCTCTCAAAACCGCCACCATCGGCTCGATGGGCCAGAAAATGTCGGCGAAAAACCGGCTGAACTCCTCGAGGCTGCCCTCGAACCCGGTCTCCCTCCGGATGGCTTCGTAGAACTCGCGACGACTGATCAGGCCCGTCTCGTAGCGGATCAACCAGGGCGAGCGTTCCAGCACCGCCTGGACGCCGGCCTCGTCCAGGCGACTGCGCTCGGCAATGCGCCGGGCTGCGATGCGATAGTCGAAGTCCAACAGGACCTTCCCCAGATCGAACACCACGGTCGTGGTCGGATTCATGGTAGCAAACAGCCGGTTTCGCCGCTGCCGGACGCCGGTACGGGATCAGCTCATTTCGCGCCGCCCCTGCAAGGCATGGCCCAGCGTCAATTCGTCCGCATACTCCAACCCGGTGCCGGCCGGCAGGCCGTGAGCAATCCGGGTGATCCGCAGGCCGGGTCGCCGCAGCCGCCGCGCCAGGTAATGACATGTGGCCTCGCCCTCCACGTCCGTGCCCAATGCCAGGATCACTTCTTGGATCGGTTCGTTCTGCAATCGCCGTTCCAGCTCGGCAATGCGCAGATCCTCCGCTTCGACACCCTCCAGGGGCGAGATCCGTCCGCCCAATACGTGGTAACGGCCGTGGTAACTGCCGGATTTTTCGATGCTGAGCACGTCCGTGGGCCGTTCCACCACACACAACAGGGCAGAGTCCCGACGCGGGTCCGTGCACAATTCGCAGGGTGACGTTTCCGTCAGGGCCCCGCATTGGAAGCAGGCATGGATCTGTTCCCGGGCCCGCTGAATCGCGCCGGCCAGTTGATGAGCCAGGGCCGGCTCACTTTGCACGAGGAACAACGCGATCCGCTCGGCCGACCGCCGGCCGATCCCCGGCAGCCGTGTCAGGCTGGCGATCAGTGCGCCCAGCGATTCAGGCCAGGCTCCCATGAAGCGCCGCCTCCTCCGTTTCGATCCCGGGCATGTCCAACCCCTCTGCCAGCCTACAACAGCCCCGGCAGTTGAAATCCGGAGGTAACCCTGGCCATCTCCGCATTGGCCACCTCCTGAGCCTGCTTGAGTGCCTGGTTCACCGCGCTCAGGATCATGTCCTCGATCAAGGTAACGTCCGAAGGATCCAGCGCCTGCGGATCGATCTTCAAACTCACCAGGGTGCCGTCGCAGCGGGCCACGACCTTCACCGCACCGCCCCCGCTGCTGGCCTCCACGGTCCGCTGCGCCAGTTGGGCCTGGACCTGTTCGATCTGCTGCTGCAGGCGTGCGGCCTGCTTCATCATTTTGCCGAGACTCGACATGGACTCCGTTCTCCCGGACGCCGGGCCCGTCCGAGGCGCCTGGATGGACAACGCGCCTCGAACCGACCTCAGCGGCCCATTTGTACCAACCGCGCCTTGAACATTTCCAAGGCCTTTTGAATGAGCGGGTCGTTTTTGAAATCCTCCATCCGAAGACCTTCCTGCGCAACAGGCGCCCCGGAGGCGGCGGACCGGGACCGGGCCGTTTTTCCCCGTGGCGCTCTGGCCCCCGGCCCCTCCACCGATTCCGGCTGCACCGCGGCGGCGGCAGGGGGCTGTGCTTCTTCCGGGAACACCCCGCCTGGCTCCGGCCGCGGCGAGATGTCGCCGCTCCCCGGTTCCGACACCACGAACTTCACGTGGGCACCGGGCGCTCGCAATTCCTGCAGTTTGGTCTGCAACAGTTCATGGAACCTGTCTCTTATACACATCT
>JAOADM010000040.1 GCA_026417315.1 Limisphaera sp. | reverse complement strand
CCGCTGACGCGCACCGCCATTACGATTTCCCGCCAGACCGGGGCCGGAGGACACACGATTGCGATGCGTCTGGCCGAGTGCCTGCAGGCGTTGTCCCCGGCCGGCAGTCCTCCCTGGACCGTCTTCGATCGGAACCTGATCGAGCAGGTCTTACAGGATCATCATTTGCCGGCCCGCCTGGCGGAGCATCTGCCCGAGGACACCGCCCCCCAACTGGAGGATATTTTGGACGATCTGTTTGGGTTGCGTCCCGATTCGTGGACGCTGGTGCAGCAGACAGCTGAGACCTTGCTGCGCCTGGCGATGTTGGGACACGTGATTCTGATCGGCCGGGCGGGCGCGGTCGTGGCTGCGCGTTTGCCTCACGTGCTCCACGTCCGGCTGGTGGCGCCCTTGGAGGTCCGCGTGGCAAGGGTTCAGGCGGATCGGAAACTGAGTCGCAAAGCGGCCGAGGAGACGGTCCTCCGCGAAGATCGGGGCCGGGCGCGTTACTGGAAGCGCTACTACAACGCCGACATCGAGGATCCCCTGCTCTATCACCTGGTGATCAATACCGGACGCCTGAGCTGCGACGAAGCCGTGGCACTGATCGTCCAGTCGATGCGCACGCGCCCCGAGGCCGGACGCACTTGACCCGACCCTGCTGCTGAGGAATTGCTTCCCGGCATGGGCCGAAGGTCGGGTAGCCGTCGGCGGTCGCCCCGCAAAGCGCGGGGGCGGCGGAGGCCGGGCGCAGCGCGGTGGTTTCTACTCATCATCAGCGCGGCGGCGGCCGCGATCGTTTGGTGGAACCGGTGGCCCGTGCCGGATCGGACAAAGCTCGTCTCCGGCACAGAGCGGGGATCTGCTGGTCACGCGATCCAGGCGGGGCGGGAAGACTCGGGATTGCATGTTCCTTCGGAACCTGATGCCCCTGCTGCCCCCGAAGCAGCCCGCGCTGAGTCGGCTCCTCTCGGCCCCCTGAGCAAAACGGAGCCCCAGCCCCCGCCGCCGGGGGTTCCGCCAGCCCTGGCGCACCGCGACGTCGGCGTGCAGGAAACGTATCCGCGCCCGGCCCGCACCATCCTGGAGGCCCAGGTCGCTCTGGCGCGCCGGGGGATCTCCCCGGGGTCCATCGACGGTGTCTGGGGCCAGAGCACGCGGCTCGCGGTGCTGGCCTTTCAAGAAAGGGAGGGGCTTTCCAGGACCGGCGAGTTGGATGAACCGACCCGGGCCCGGTTGTTGCTGGAGAGACCTGCTGTCACCACCCACGTAGTGGACCCGGACGACTTCCTCGGGCTGCAGGCCCTGGCGCCCACTTGGGCGGGCAAAGCGCAACAGCCCGCTCTGGAGCACGAGACCCTCTTGGAACGCCTGGCCGAAAGAACCAAGGCGTCCCCGGGATTGTTGCAGAGATTGAACCCCGAGGTGGACTGGGACCGGCTGCGCGCCGGCGCCGTGGTTCGCGTGCCGGATGCCGCTTGTCCGGCGCCTGCGGGCCCGGCCGCGTACCTGGTCATTCGGTTAAGCGAGAAATGGGTGCGCGCCTACGATGCCGGGGGGCGGCTGCTGGCGCATTTTCCCTGCAGCATCGCGGCCCGGGCAGAAAAGCGTCCCGTGGGCCGGATGGAGATTGTGACGGTCGCAGAAAACCCCAATTACACCTTCGATCCGGCCATGTTTCCGGAGTCGGAGGAGGGTCGGGCTCTGGGGCGCAAGTTGATCCTGCCGCCCGGCCCCAACAATCCGGTCGGTTCGGCCTGGATCGGTTTGAGCCTGCCGGGTTACGGAATCCATGGCACGCCGCATCCGGAACGCATCGGCCGGACCGAATCGCACGGCTGTTTTCGGCTGACCAATTGGGATGCCGCGCATCTGCTCCGTTTGGTCCGGGTGGGGATGCCCGTGGAAGTGGAGCCATGAGAGGTCCGCCTTCGCTGCGCGCAAGGCGTGGCCGGGTGGCAATGGATGCGTGTCAGTGGCAACAGGGGGCGCCCCCAACCGCATCCCAATGCGGACTCAGGTAGGGGATGCCCAGCGACAATCCTCGCAACATCAGCAGCACGCCGGCCACGGCGACCGTCCACGGCACGAGTTGTTGCCAGCGCAACCGCCATGACCCGGGCAAACTTCGGGGAAGCAGGCTCAAGGCCAGCATCATGGGCAGTGTCCCCAACCCGAACGCAATCATGAAGCCAACGGCGTGGATCAAACTTCCGCTGGCGGTGGCCGCCGCTCCTGCCACGTAAACCAGACCACAGGGCAGAAACCCGTTGAGCAGGCCCAACCCATACATGGCCCCCAGCGAACGCTCGGCGAGCAACTCCTGCATCCCACGGGTGAGCCACGCGGGCGCGCTCCAGCCTCCCAGGACGCCGCGGCGCGATGTCTTCCAGACCACACCCAGCACCAGCGCCGCGCCGAGTGTCAGACACACCCAGCGCTGGACGCCTGCAGCGGCGAAGGTTCGCCCCAGGCCGCCGAACACACAACCCAGCCCTGCGTACGTGGTCACTCGGCCGAGGTGGTAGATCAGCCGGCTGGCGATCCAGGTCCCTCGGTGCCAGCCCTGCAGGGGCAACGCCATCATCAGCGGGCCGCACATGCCTGCACAATGGAGGCTGCCGGCCAATCCAAGCAGGAAGGCCGCGCTCCCGAGGGCCCAATGAGAACTCGTCTCCACGATTGTGGTCCAATGCCACCGGGGCTGGTGCGTGGGATGTCAGACCCGGCGGATCGCATGTTGGGAAAGGTTCGGCCCCGCGGCAAGTACGGGAACACCCGGCGATTGCGAGCGCCGGCACAAGTGGGAACCGCCGATTGCGTCTTGCATCAGGCAGGCATTGCGGCATGCTCGGCGGGCCCGGTGCTCGGGCAGGCAATGAAACTCTCGTGGTTGGCGTTGGTTTTGGGACTGCTGTTGGGAGGCGCGGGGTGGTTCGGTTGGAAACGGCCCGCTGCTGCCGTGGCGGCGGCACGTCGGTTTCCCCGATCGGTGCCCTGGGGTACCGGATTGATGTTACTGGCCACTGTGTGGTTCCTCTACTACGTGGCGCAGGAGAACATCGCCGATTTCGCCGCGATCAAGCCCCATCTGATGGTGGCTTTCGGGGTGATCGGGATTGGCGCCTGTCTGTTTGTGAAGGACTATCTGGGGGCCCGTGGTCTGGCCGTCCTCTGGTTGTTGCTGGCCAAGCTGATGGTGGACACCGGCCGGCCTCACCTGGAAGATACGTCGTGGGTGTTGGTGAATCAGACACTGGCGTATGTGCTGGTGGTGGCGGGCATTTGGGTCACGATCTCGCCCCAGCGACTCCGGGACTGGATTCTTTGGGCGACGGCGACCGAAGCCCGGTGGCGGGGGACGTCCCTTGCGACGCTGGCCCTGGGAGCAGGGTTGGTGGTACTGGCATTGACAGCCTATCGCGGACTGTGACGTGAGCGGGAAACAGGGAAAGATCCTGGTCATTCGCGGGGGCGCCATCGGCGATTTCATCCTGACCCTCCCGGCCATTGCCGCGCTGCGTCAGCATTTCCCTAGGGCGCACCTGGAGATCCTGGGTTATCCCCATATTGCGCAACTGGCCCTGGCGGGGGGGTGTGTGGACGCCGTACGCCCCATCGAAGCACGTGCCCTGGCGGGCTTTTTCGCCCGCAACGGCGAGCTGTCCGAGGAGCTGCGCGATTATTTTTCCGAGTTCGATCTGATCATCTCCTACCTCTACGACCCGGACCAGATTTTTCAAAGCAACGTGCGGCGCTGCACACCGGCGCAATTCATCGCCGGGCCCCACCGGCCGGACGAAGCCGCCGGCGTTCACGCGACCCGCGTCTTCCTTCGACCCCTGGAACGACTGGCGATTTTCGACGCCGACCCGGTGCCGCGATTGCGCCTGCCGCCGGACCCGGAGGGACCGACCGGGTGGCTGGCTCTGCATCCGGGGAGCGGCAGCGAGCGCAAGAACTGGCCGGAGGCACGCTGGGCGGATTTGTTCCGGCGCTTGTTGGAGGTACCGGAACGGCGCTTTCTCCTGGTGGGAGGCGAGGCGGAAGGAGCCCGCCTTCAACACCTGGCCGCCGCGGCCCCGCCCTCGCGGCGCCAGGTTTGCCAGAGCCTGCCCCTCGCCCAATTGGCCCGCCGGCTGCAAAGCTGCCGGGGCTTCGTGGGGCACGACTCGGGCATCACGCATCTGGCAGCGGCGGTGGGTTTGCCGGTGGTGGCGCTGTGGGCGGACACCTCGGAGGCAGTGTGGCGTCCCCAGGGAGAGCGGGTGCGATTGATCCGATGGCCCAAGGGCCTGCGCGCACTGCCGGTGGAGGAAGTCCAGCAGGCCGTGGAGGCCATGTTGGCAGAGCACACCGGACAGGAGCACGCTCGGACGGCAACCCCCGGCTGAGCCGGACCCGGAGCCGAGCCGGCAGGTCGCCCCAGGTCCCGTGGCCCGGGCTAGCTGCGCCGCCCCATGCCCAGCTCTTGGCGACAATAGCGCAGGCTCCGTTCCAGTTCGGCCCGCTGGTAGGCACGCTCCTCTTCTGCATTGGCGAACCGCTGGCCCGGCAGCGCCCGACCCCGTTTGGCCAGGGCCAGGAACGCGGCAAAATCTGCGGCACGGGCTTTGGGGTACGCCTCCCAAAAGTCGGCCCGCAGATAGGGAAACTCGCGGGCAAAGCCGGAGATGGTCTCGATGTGGACGGGCACCTCGGGGCAAACCTCGGCAAACCGCTGGAACAGGGTCTTGAGATCGAGACACCCTTCCCCCATGGCCGTCCACTGCACCTTGGCCCCCTGCTCGGATTCCCAGACCATGGCGTCGCGCAGGCTGGTACAGATTGTGTACGGGCCCAGGATCTCGAAGCTTCGCACGGGATCCTCCAACGTCCAGCAGGCGTTGCCCGAATCGAAGTTCACCCCCACGTAATCGCGGCCGGCGGCCTCGACCAACTGCGCCAGCTCCCATGCCTGCATGTCACCCGCGTGATTCTCGACGGCAATGCGGACGCCGGCGTCCAGGGCGCGGGACCGACACGCGCGCAACACGCGGACGGTATCTTCCATTCGGGCTTCGATGCCCCCCGGGGTCCGGCGGTCTTCCAAAGTGCCCAACACCACCCGGAGCACAGGCGAGCCCAGGTCGCGGGCCATGCGAATGCCCAACGCCAGATGCTCCTCCGCCGTGCCCCACTTGTTCCGGAAGGCGCGTGAAGTGGGGCAAATGCTCCAAGTGCCCAGGTACAACTCCAGCCCCAGATCCCGGGCCCGCGCACGCAGTTCGCGCAGGTGCGCAGAGTCGTGGCTCTCGAAGGCATCCAAATCGCTGATGAAAAGGGAGTCGAGTTTGAGCTGTGCGGCATAGTCCATGAGCTGAACCGCCTTCCAGCCCATGGCCCGCACGGCGAAGTTGTCGAAACCGAGTTTGAGACGCGGGCGGGAGTTGTTCTCTGCAGCCCGGGACACGAGGCGGGAGCCTGCCAGGCAGGTGGCTCCCACCGCAGCCAGCGCGGTTTGCAGAAACTCGCGTCGACGGCAGGGACCAAGACCGGACATGCCCTTTTGCATGAAAGCACTACTAAAGAGCCGGTGGCCCGGCGGCCAGAAAATTTCCTCGGCAGGAACAAACGAAACCTCCCCGGGCAGATGGATCGCAGCTGCCCTACGACTGCAGTTTTTACCGAGCGTCGCCCGGTCACGTTTCCGGCGCCTCGGAGCGTCCGCGCCGCTTGACCTTTCCCCTGCCCGGGCGCACCGGCACGGCCTTGCCGCTCCCGATGAGCGCGTCCCCGGGCGCGGAGCTATGTCTCATGAAACCCCCGGGCCACTTGCGGTACCTCGCAGACGAATGGCTCCGTCTCAAGCATGTGAGGCAAAAGCTGTCTCACTACACGAAAGCATGCGAATACCCTCGAAGAACCGAGGGGTTTGCTCAATATCCCCACTTCTGGAGCGGCGTGCCGACCGCTGGCGCCGTGTCCACAGCGCGGGACGGCCGGTCCACGTACGATCGGCACGAATCGATCGACTCACCCGCGGCCCGAGGGACCGAAGGGATCGCCCATCGCGGAAAGTGGCCACCGCGATGGTTCGCCCTGCGCGCGCACGCACCGAGGCATCCGGGTTCGAGGTCCTTCCACCCCGTCATTCCCTTGCAGGGGCGGCGATGCGACCCGCGCTGTCTGCCGCAAACCCATTTCCGACTGACAAAGCGACGGGGCCCCGATAGCGTGGGCCCATGAACATGCACAGGGGTTGGATCTGGCTGGCGGTGGGGAGCTTGCTCGGTGGGTTACAGGCAGACGCGGCTTCCGCAGCGCTCGAAGCGGTGGCCTCCTGGCCCCTGCCCTCTGATGCCCGGCCTCCGACCGCCCTGGCGTGGGATCCGGTCGAGCGCCGACTCTTCGTGGCAGCGGAGCAAGCGGATGCCGTGTGGGTCCTGGACACGGAACGAGGGCGCTGGCTCCGCCCGCTCTCGGTGCCCGCGCCGCGGCACCTGTTGTTCGAGGCGCGGCCGGGACTTCTGTACGTCAGCTCGGGGGCCGCAGGCGGCCAGGTGAAGATTCTGGATGTCAACGCGCGCCGAACGCTCAAGACCATCGGCAATCTCCCGGAGGCAGGTCGGATCCACCGTGATGCGCCTTCCACGCGCATCTACGTGGCCTATGGGGCGGGTGCGCTGGCGGTGATCCACGGAGTCACCGGGGTCCATACGCTGTCGGTGCTGTTGCCTGATCGACCCGCCGATTTCGCCATCGAAACCGTGGGCCATCGCATCTTTGTCAATCTCTTCCGTTCCAACGCCGTTGCAGTCGTGGATCGTCTGGCGCGAGAAATGACGGATGTCTGGCCACTTTCCGAGGGCCGCGGCAACGAATCCATGGCCCTGCACGAGCCCCGGCAGCGCCTCTACGTGGGTTGCACAGATCCACCTCACATTCAGGTTCTCCACACCTCCTCGGGTAAACGGGTGGCACGGTTGGAAACCCCGACAGTCGTGCAATGGCTGTACGTGGACACGGCGCGCGACCGGCTGCTGGCGGGCCCGGTTTCCGGTCCGTTGCGAGCGTGGCAAATCGAGGGCGAGGATCAGCACCGACCCCTGCCCGCGCCTTCGGAATTCAGCAACGCCCACCCTGCTTGCTACGATCCCGAGACCGGAAGGTTGTACGTGGTGATCCCGGGCTCGTCCGGGCAGCCCGGGCTGATTCGGTGTCTGGCGTGGAGCAACTGAGCTCCTGCGGCCGGCGGCGGGCCCGCGACTCAGGGGCCGGGAATCTGCAGCGTCATCGCACGAAACTGGCGCTGGGGGCGGGGGAGATCCTTGCAGTCCTGCCCTTGCAGCCGGCGGGTACCGTCATCGCTCACGACCAGCAACCGGCGGGATGCCGCCGCCGACCAAAAGGCCAGGCCCTCGGGATTGAAGCCTTTGAACACCTCAGAGTTCAGTTCTCGAGGGGCCTCACCAGCCCGTCCCGACCAGGCAAAAAGCCGAGACCGACCGCCGCCATCGGTCGGGCCCGCCACCAGCAAATAGCCGCCTTCCCATTCCAGCGCGCCGCGCAAGCCCAGGCCGCCCAGGGACAAGAAGATCGGGTCGCCGAATCGCGGTGGCTCGGCCCCATCCAGAACGGCATGCGGATTGAGCAGAGGCACGATTAACGCTCGTCCTTCGAACAACGGGCTCCGGAAGCCGATCAGCAGGCCTCCCTCGGCCGAGCGTGCCAGGGCTTCGATGTTGAGGCCGCCCTGCGCCTTGGGCGCTCGGGCCGCTGCCTGATCCAGTCGCAGCCGGCCATAACGCGGGTCGCGATACAACGCCGCGAGCAGATCGGTATATCGGCCCGGCGGGCTGGAGGCCGGAACGTTCCCGTCCACCCACTCCACCGGAATTCGCACCAGCGCGTGGCGCCGCGGGGCCGCCCGCCCCTCCGCGTTGCGCCCGTGCGAACTGATCCAGAACAAGTGCCTGTCCAGGCGGGCCACCCCTTCGAGATCCATCTCCCGACCCGACCCCTCCGCCGGCCAGAACCGACTCAGATCCAGGGTGCGAACCGGCCATCCGGGTTGGTTCCAACTGTACACCCGCAATTCGTTGTCCTCATCGTTGGCCACCACGAACCGGTCCTCACTCAACGTCTCCACTGCGGAGGCGTCACACATGCCGGCGAAAACCCGGATCTCGGGCCCTGAATCCCCCGCGGCAAATCCGGCAAGGGTCCACAGCAATCCCGTGACGATGAGAAGAAACGTTACCCGGCGGGAGTCTTGTATCTGATGCATGGACAGTCACACTCCTTTCGCCGTGAAAACTTGACCTGTTCCTCTGCGGCGTCAAGAGACACGGGCAGACCCGGGCGTTTGCAAGGTTCCCCCGGTCGGGCTGGCGCGGCTCGACCTGCCAGATCCGGGGCGGCCCCGGCGCGGGCCCACCGTGCCGTTCCGAAAAGGCTGGTCCCGTCCCGGAGGAATTCTCAGATTGAGCACGTGCATCTGGCACGGCTGCGGCTGCGCGACTTTCGGAACTACACCCGGCTGGACGTGACCTTCGAGCCGGGCTTTCACCTGCTGCTGGGCCGAAACGCCCAGGGCAAAACCAACATCCTGGAGGCCATCTATTTGTTGGCCACCCTGCGATCGTTTCGGGGCGTGAGTCATGCCGATCTGGTGCGGTTCGGCCAGAAGGGGTTCCTCGTCGCCGCTCGCATCGTAAGCACCGCCACGCATGACGTGCGCCTCTACTGGTCGGCCCACGAACGACGATTGACCCTCGACCACCAGCCGGTACGACGTCTCACCGATTATTTGGGTACGCTCCGCGTCGTGGTCTTCTGCACGGAAGACCTGCAACTGGTCAAAGGGACCGGCCGGAATCGCCGCCGGTTCCTGGATCTGCTGCTGACGCAGACGCAGCCCGACTACCTTCCGCTGTTGCAGAGGTACATGCGGGCGCTCCGGGCCCGAAACGCACTCTTGAAGCAGTCCGCCGTGGACCTGACGGCGCTGGACAGTTTCACCGCAGAACTGGTGAATTGCGGCGAGGAAATCCGACGCCGGCGCCAGGAACTGGTCCCGGCCCTGGCCGAACGTGTCCGGTCTGCCTACCGCCGCATCGCCGGAACCGCCGAGGAGGTGCGCGTCACCTATCAGCCCTCGGTGCGAACAGATTTCCAAGTGGAACTCGCCCGCGTCCGTGCGCGGGAACTGGCGCGTCGCACGACCCTGTTGGGGCCGCACCTGGACGAACTGGAGCTGGCCATTCAGGAGCGCCCGGCGGACGCCTTTGCCAGCGAAGGCCAGAAACGATCCCTGGCCCTGGCGCTAAAAATGGCCCAGGCGGAATTCCTCACCGAGGTCCACGGCGCGCCCCCCGTCCTGCTCCTCGATGACGTCATGGGCGAGCTGGACCAACAACGGCGGGCCGCCTTCCTGCCTCTGCTCGAGCGGGCCGACCACGCGCGGAGTCAGGTGTTCATGACGGCCACCGAAGAAAGCTGGCCCCGCGAGCTGGGGCGTCGCCTGCACCGATGGCGAGTGGAAAACGGCACGCTCGCACCCCTGCCGGGGGTGCCCGGGTGACCGCCGCCCGCCAAGTGTCTGTCTGGTTCGGACCGATCCGACTTCAGGTCGGAACCCCGGCACCCCGCCGACCTGAGCGGGGCACTAAAAGCCACGGACGAGCTCCCTGTCCCGCGCTCTGGTGCTCGGCCCGTCAGGCCGGTCCGCGAAACGGGCCAAACCCACGCTCACCGGCCCACGCTCAATGGCCGCACCCGCATCCACAGCCGCAGCCACCGCCGCTGCGGCGCGGCGACGTCGAACAGCAGGCATCCTCTCCCGTCCCGCTCCCGGAGCCGGAAGCGAAGACGGAGAACTGTTTGGTCAGCCGCGTCGAGCCGCAGTGCGGACACTGTGTGCCGGTCCAGTCCGTGGATCGAACCAGCACCTCGCTGTCGCGATGACAGTCCTCGCAATGAAACTCGTAGATCGGCATGGACTCAAGGTTAACCAAACGCCGCGCACGCGCAACCGGTTGGATCCTCGTCCCGCCTGCGAAAACGAATCCGTCAAGATCCCAAGGCCCTTGGACGGGCTCTGGCGCTGGCAGGCGCCCGCCACAGCGACTCGGACCCCGGAACACCGGGCCCGACTCCCGACCTTCGTCGACCTGACGAGGCACACTTCGGGAAGGTCCTTTCCCTCCGGGGGGCCCGCGTGGAGCCAGCGTGACGTTTCGCCCTGCCCCAGCCTCCTTGCCAGTGGGACGCAAACCAAAGATACTTCGTCTGTGGAGAACACCATTGCGCAGCTGACGGAAAAACTGCTCGCCTCCTACCGCGAGGTGGGCGGCATCAACCACTTGGACGGGCAGAATTTGCCCTCGAAGCGGGCCATCGTTCGGATCACGCAGGAGCTGCTGTGTTTGCTGTTCCCCGGTTTTTTTGAAGAACGACCCATTCCGTCGGCGCAAATCAAGACGGTGACCGCGCGGCGGCTGCGAACCGTGGCCACGGCTCTGGAACGGGAGATCTATCGCAGCCTGGTCTACATGCCGCCCCCGGAGTATCCGCGCAAAAGCCTGCGCTCGGCCGCCCGATCCATCACTTTGGGCCTGTTGGACAGCCTGCCCCGGCTGCGGGAAATTCTGCAGACCGACATCGAGGCCGCCTACAACGGGGACCCGGCGGCCCTCAGTCGGGAGGAGGTCATCGTGGCCTACCCGTTCGTGGAAACGATCGCCGTCCAGCGACTCGCGCACGAGCTCTATCTGGCCAAGGTGCCCTTGATCCCGCGGATCATGACCGAGTGGGCGCATAGTCGGAGTGGGATGGATCTGCACCCGGGGGCGCAAATCGGGACGCACTTCTTCGTGGACCATTGCACCGGCACGGTCGTGGGGGAAACTGCCGTCATTGGCAACCACGTGAAAATGTATCAGGGCGTCGGCCTGGTGGCGCGGTCGCTGGCCGCCGGTCAGGCACTCAAGGGCCAAAAGCGGCATCCGACGATTGAGGATCATGTGACCATCTATGCGGGAGCCACGATCATGGGCGGGGACACGGTCGTCGGTGCCGGCAGCACCATCGGCGCGAACGTGTTCTTGACGACCAGTGTGCCGCCGCGGTCCCTGGTGGTCCAGAAAGACGCCAACATCCGCGTCATGAGCAAGGGCGAGCACGTGCGGCCCGAGCCGGATGTGCAGATCTGAGGTGCTGGCGGCCGGGCCACTGGCCGTTCGCAGAAAAGACAATCTTGCGGCACGACGGCTCGGCGGGGGCCTCGCCTGCGCCCACCCTCGCCCCCCGGCGCGAAGGTTCCAGCGACGACCGATCCGGAGGTGCCGGCCGCGCTGAGATTGCGGGAATCCGTGGCTCCAAGAGGCAGTCTTTTCAGGTCCGCTTCCCCGGGCAGGCGGCGAATCGAGAAGAAAAAACTGGAGCGGGCGAAGGGAATCGAACCCTCGCGTGCAGCTTGGAAGGCTGCCGTTCTACCACTGAACTACGCCCGCTCTCCAAGGTCACTTCCATGGTAACCCGGGCGCTTGCCTTGTCAACGGTCCAACCGTAGCTTCGCCTCCCGGATGAACGCACTGCTGCTCACCGGGGGACGCGTGGTGGACCCGGCCAACCAGTGGGACGGTCCCGCCGATGTGCTGATCCGGGATGGCAAGATTGTCGCTGTGGGCCCGGAGGCTGCCGCCCTTTGCCCGCCCGGGGCGGAGCGCATCGACGTCCGGGGTTGTGTGGTGTGTCCCGGGCTGATTGACATGCACGTCCACTTGCGGGAGCCCGGGCAGACCGCCAAAGAGACCATTGCTACCGGCACGGCCGCCGCCGCCCGGGGCGGGTTCACTTCGGTGGTCTGCATGCCCAACACCTCGCCGGTTGTGGACAATGCCGGCACGGTTGCGCTGATCCATGAGCGGGCGGCGCGCGAGGGGCGGGTGCATGTGTTCGTGGCCGGTGCGATCACGAAGAACCTGGCGGGCGAGGAGCTCGCCCCCATCGGCGGTTTGAAGCGGGCCGGGGTGGTCGCCATCACCGACGACGGTCACTGCGTCCAAAACCACGAACTCATGCGGCGCGCCATGGAATACGCCCGCATGTTCGATTTGCCCGTGCTGGATCATTGTCAGGATTATTCGCTCGTCAGCGATGGCGTGGCCCACGAAGGACTCTGGAGCACGTTGTTGGGATTGCGCGGATGGCCCGCCGTGGGAGAGGCACTGATCGTCGCCCGCGACATCCTCCTGGCCGAGTTGACCGGCTGCCACGTGCACTGCCAGCACTTGAGCTGCGCCCGCAGTGTGGAACTGGTGCGCGAGGCCCGTCGCCGGGGTGTTCCCATCTCCGCCGAGGCCTGTCCGCACCACTTTGTGCTGACCGACGCCGCCCTGGCCGGCAGCGACAAGTTCTGGAGGCACGACGGCGCCGGCGTGTACGGCATGGCCGGCCGGGCCGAGCTGCCCCAATGGCCGGCCTATGACACCCGCTTCAAAATGAATCCTCCGTTGCGTTCGGCGCGGGATCGCGACGCAATCCTGGAAGGGCTGGCCGATGGCACCATCGAGGTCCTCTGCAGTGATCACGCCCCCCATTGCAGTTTCGAAAAAGAGGTCGAGTTCGACTACGCACCCTTCGGCATCACCGGCCTGGAGACCGAACTGCCATTGGCCCTGATGCAGCTCTACCATGCGGGTCGGCTCGGCCTGGCCGAGGTGATTGCACGATTCACCGTGGGGCCGGCGCGCATTCTGCGGTTGAACAAGGGCACCCTCAGCCCGGGCGCAGACGCGGACATTACCGTGTTCGATCCGGATCGCGAATGGGTGTTCACCCCGGAAAGCACCCGCAGCAAATCGAGGAACAGTCCGTTCTACGGTTGGCCCTTGAAGGGACAGGTGTTGATGACCTTCGTCGCCGGCCGACGGGTTTACCCGTGAGCCGGACGACCCGGCTGCCGGTCGCAGTCGGAGCGGGGCGCGTCGACCAGCGGAGCACATCCACGCTGCCTGAGGCGGGCAGGGCTCTGTCTGGCCGGCCACAAGCCCGGCGGGCCGGACGAGGCGGCCAGAAACCCCATACGCGACGCCCGAAATCGGGGCCTCCCGATGGCAGCCTCGGACCGCGTGGGAGCTGCCGGTGTCTCCTTCAGGGCGGGCGCACCCGAAGAACCCTCTGCGCGCCCCCGAGGGCCGGATCGAGACGACCCGATTCTCATCCGAAATGTCGCAAAGCCCGGCGAACCTGCTGCACCACCCTCAGGGAGACACCGGCAGGGCCTGCCCCGCGGGTACGGATTCAAAAACGGGTCATTTGCTGGAGTTCTCGGACGCGTGCTTCGATGGCCTCCCGGTTCAACCGGGCGAGCCGTGTCAGACCGAATCCCTCACAACAAAAACTGGCCACCGCGGCGGCGTAAATCATCGCCTNGCGCAATCGGGTCTGCCAGGCCCCCCTGCCCCGCCGCCAGAAAGCCCAGCAGAGCGCCGGCGAAGCTGTCTCCAGCGCCGGTGGGATCGACCACGCGCCGGAGGGGATACGCGGGTGCGATGAACATGCCCTCCGGCCCGCTCAGCAGGGCGCCGTGCTCGCCCTTTTTCACGATCACCCAGCGCGGCCCCAGAGCACGCAACCGGGGCAGGGCAGCCACGGCGTGGTCTTCGCCTGTCAGTTGTGCAGCCTCGCTGTCGTTGAGGATGAACAGATCGACCCGCCGCAGGAGGCGCAGCAGGTCCTCCCGTGCGGTTTGCAGCCACAGGTCCATGGTGTCGGCCGCCACCAGGACAGGCCGGTTCATCTGCTCCAGCACGTGCATTTGGAGCGCAGGCGCAATGTTGCCCAAGAGAACGAACGGGGTTTGCCGGTACGAAGGCGGCAGATCGGGTCGGAACTGCTCGAAGACGCCCAGCTCGGTGTGCAAGGTGCGGCGCCGGTTCATGTTGGCTTCATATTCTCCCGCCCAATGAAACGTGCGCCCGGGGCGGCGCTGCAGCCCGGCCAAATCGATGCCGCGACGCCGGTAAAGCGCAAGGTACGTGCGGGGAAAATCGTCGCCCACCACACCCACCATGCGGACCGGGACGAAAAAACTGGCGGCCACGGCCGCGTAACTGGCTGAGCCGCCCAGGAGTCGATCCCGTTCGCCGCGCGGGGTGCGGATGGAATCCAGTGCCGTCGAACCCACAATCAGGACGCTCATGACAAAAAATGGTTTTGCCGGCGCGCCGGAAGTCCGCCGCCCGAATCATCGTGGCGGGCACGCTAGTGGAATCCTGCCCATCGGGCAACTCAGCAAACAGGCGCCCCGCGGCCGAAGCGCATTGCATTTTCAACACGGGATGATGGGTTCGCAAAGAAAGGCCGGCTCCCCGCGGCCTTCCCGTGCCAACACCGGAAAAACTTCGGCGGGCCCTGGAAGGGTTCCAAACCTGAAATGCGCCAGACTGGAGATCTGCGGCGCCCCGGGCCCTGCTTGAGCCAGAGCCGCGCACGACAATCTTCCAGATCAGCCCGCTTGCGAATTCGATCTCACGCAACCCCTCAAGTGCGGGGAAAGGCTGCTCGCCTCCACCACGCTCTGGGTTAGCCCCCATGGGGCGCGGACGCGCCGGTTTAGACCAGCCGCTCGGGCACCGGGCCGCCTCACTGCCGGGTGCACCGCTGCGCCTCCAACGCGCCACAGGGCAGCCCCATCGGGGCATGATTCGTCGGCCCGGGGCAACGCCGCGGATAACCGGGTTTCCGCAATTCCTCCCGCTTTGAAAGGGCGGAATTCGGAGGGGTACGACCGGTCCTCGGCATGAAAGCCCTCGCGTTGCGGCTCTTCAGGGCACGGTGGGCTCGGCCGTTGGAGGTCCTCGGGGCGTTCCGCCGGGCCGGTGCATGGAAGGCACCTTCGGCGTGTGGAGGGGCCCGCGCGATTCGTGCCGGGCAGGACGCATCTCCCATTTTTCCCGGGCCCATGAACCGAGTTCTCGAGGGGAAACCTGAGTCCAGGCCGAACGACTGGTCCTCCCTGGTTGGGCTTCAAGACAAAGGACCAAACGCGCTCGAGGGCAAATGCACCCGCCCGGTTGGGGTCGGGCCATTGACCCGTCACGGGTGGGGTCCGTAGGATGCAGGCCCGCTCGGGGAGCGGGAACTCTTCTGCCGATTCGGAGCCGGCGGGATCGGAGTCGGGCCAATTCCAGACGCGCATTCCTTTGGGAATCGGCCGAACAAAAACGGTGGCCAGGAGCGGGCGAGAGACGGCGATTGCCAAATATGAGTGGGGCATTCAGAGAGCAGGACCGGAAGGGCGAAAACGACGGCCGCAGCGGGAGAGCCGCGCCCGGCAGAACTCCTGGTTCGGCGGAGCCCGGCCCGTTGCATCCGTTCCGGGTCGGTTGCGTCCGCGCGCTCAACACCGTGCCTTTGTGCCGCGGACTGGAGGCGGACCTGGTCTTCGCGTCCCCGGCCGAGCTGGCGCGGCGACTGCGCTCGGGAGAATTGGACGCCGCCCTGGTGAGCGTGGTCGAGCCTCTCTGGCATGATGATTACGACATTCTCGACGGGGTGGCGGTGGCCTGCCTGGGGGAGGTCAAAAGTGTGTTCCTGGCACATCGCCAGCCCCTGCAGGAGATGAAGCTGGTGTATCACGACGCCGGGTCCCTGAGCAGCGTGGCGCTGTTGCGCGTGTTGTTGGCCGAGCAGGGACTTGAGCCGGAGTTCCAGCCCCTGCCCGAGATGGCGGCGGCGGCAGAGGTGGACAACGTGTTGCTGATCGGGGATGCGGCGCTGGATTTCCTGTTCGCGCCGCACGAACACGCGATCTACGACCTGGGCGTCGCCTGGTATGAACTGACTCGGCTCCCGTTTGTCTTCGCGGTATGGGCTTTGCGACGGTCGCTGGATCACGAGCCCTTGCGCCGTGTCCTGCGCGAGGCCCGCGATTTCGGGATGGAAACGTTGGACCACATTGTGCGGGAGCGCACTGAATACACCATGGATTTTCGCAAGGATTACCTGGGCTGGCACATTCATTACCACCTGGGCGATGACGAAAAGCGCGGGATCAGCCGGTTCATGGAGCTGCTGGAAAAGCACGGCTTGGGACCGGTGTACCCGCCGCGCTACGTTTGGTAGGCGGAAGGGGCCGGCCGATCCCCCGGAGGTTTTTGCGGTCCCCGAAGAGTCGATGCCCCGGTGCGGGACGAGATCCGGCGCCGGCCCGCCGGGCTCGAGGCAACTGAAGCGCTCCTCCCCCACTGCGAGGCACCTTCGAGTGCCCAATGCCGGACCGGTACCCGCCAGACCGGGAGACTT
Organism: Limisphaera sp.; assembly: GCA_026417315.1. Classification (GTDB taxonomy): domain Bacteria; phylum Verrucomicrobiota; class Verrucomicrobiia; order Limisphaerales; family Limisphaeraceae; genus Limisphaera. The sequence goes on along the minus strand of JAOADM010000040.1, from coordinate 6,819 downwards.
GGCAATCATGCGCGGGGACGAACTTTCCGCTGGGGGGCCCGCCGAGTGTGCGCCGGGAAGCCCTCGCGGCAGCCGCTCAGGTTGCCGGAGATTGCGCGGCCGATTCGGCCTCCAAGCGGGCCAGGACCTCCGGATCCCGCACGTCCACCCAACGCCCCTGAATCTCCAAACCCAACAGGCTGTGTCCGGCTCGTGCCATGGCGTTGACCGCGTCCGTCAGTTCATATTCGCCGCGCGGCGATAGTTCCAGACGCGCCATGAACTCGAACACGACCGGTCGAAATGCATAGATGCCGGCGTTGTACCAGACGGGCTGTCCGGGGCGCAGCCACCCATCGCGTTGCAAGGCTTCGAGTTCGGTGGCCGACGGCTTTTCCACAATGCGGTGCAAACGGAAGGCACCGTCGAACAGGGCCAGGCCACCCTGTCGAACATCCTCTCCCCGCGTGACGGTCACGACGCCGTCGCAGGAGTGACTTTGAAACCGGGCGACGACGTCCTGATAGGTTTGCGGGCGAACCAGGATGTCGCCGTAGGTGAGCAAAAAAGGAGAGTCTCCGATGAACGGGCGCGCGGGTTCGGCGGCCCGACCCGTGCCGTTTTGCACCGTTTGCCGACCGAAGACGATGCGGGCACCCCAGCGCTGTCCATCGGCAAAATGAGATTCGATCACCTCGGCGCGGAATCCCGTGACGATGAACAGGTCCCGAATTCCCGCGCTGACGAGTCCTTCGACGATGTGTTCCAAGATCGGCCGACCCTGGACACGGAGCATGGGCTTGGGCAAAGCCTGCGTCAGATCCCGCATGCGCGTGCCACGGCCGGCGGCCAGAATCACAGCCTTCATGCGGTTAAATTGAGCGGCCCCGGCCGCGGAAGTAAAAGTTTTTCGCGCAGCCCAACCGGCGCCGGGCGAGTCCGGGCCGCATGGACAACGCCGGTTTGGCGGAACCCCCATCACCAGGGGGCCGAGATGCCGCACCCGCCCGGGGGCCGGGCTGTAAGACGGCTGCCCCGCGGCGAAGATCAACGCCGGCGCCGTCCCGGCGAGAAATGATACCCCCCGCGAATCCGGCCGCCCCTGACACCGCCGGTGTACCGGGACTGGCCATTGGCCTGCGAAGGATCCAACAGGGTGGTGTAACGGTAGCTGAATCCCTCGAGCTGTTCCTGAGGAATGCGACGGGCGATGAAGTGTTCAATGGCCCGGATGTAACGAGCCTCCTGGGCGGTCATCAGCGTGAAGGCCTCCCCCCGGGCTTTGGCCCGGCCCGTACGGCCAATTCGGTGGACGTAATCCTCCGGGTGAAGCGGCACATCGAAGTTGATGACGTGACTGACGTCCGCGATGTCCAGCCCTCGGCTGGCGATGTCGGTGGCCACCAACACCTCGTAGCGACCGTCGCGGAAGCCGCGAAGGGCCTGCTCGCGCTCCGCTTGCGTGCGGTTCGAATGCAGGACCGCCACCGCATGGTTGTGCTGGCGCAGCAGATGGGCCACACGGTCGGCTCCCTGTTTGGTCCGGCAAAAAACGATGACGGACTCGTAGTGAACCCGCTCCAACAAGGCCAGCAGCAGGGCCTCCTTTTGCGACTCGGCCACCGGGTACAACACATGGCGGACGGTGTCCGCCGGTGAACGTCGGACGCCCACTTGCACGGTCTCCGGATCGCGCATGGCCCAGCGAATCAGCGTTTCGATGGCAGGCGGGATGGTGGCCGAAAAAAGCAGGGTCTGCCGCGGTTGCGGGCACTGCTGAAGGATCTCTTTCACGTCCGGCAGGAATCCCATGTCCAGCATGCGATCCGCTTCGTCGAGGACCACGTGGCGGACGCGTTCCAACCGACAAGACCCCCGTTCCATGTGGTCCAGCAACCGCCCCGGAGTGGCCACGAGGACGTCCACCCCGCGCCGCAACGTGTCCAGCTGGCGCCCGTAACCGACGCCCCCGTAGACCACGCCGATGCGGAGATCGGTGAACCGGGCATAATCGTGGAGGGCCGTCTCCACCTGGGCGGCCAGCTCGCGCGTGGGCTCCAGCACCAAGAGACGCGGCCCGGGGCCGTGCCGGTCCAAAAGCTGGAGCAACGGGAAGCCGAACGCCGCAGTCTTGCCGGTGCCGGTTTGTGCGCTGCCGATGAGGTCGCGGCCGGCCAGGATCAGAGGAATGGCGCGCAGTTGGATGGGCGTCGGCTGAGCATAGCCCATGGCGGCCACTCCTTTGAGGAGGGCCGGACTCAGCCCCAGTTTCGCAAACGACATGACTCTCAATATGGCTGACGAAGGGGAGGTTGTCCAATGACGCTTTTGGGCTGAAAAGCAGCCGAACGGGGAAGCCTCCATGGCCAGGCCCGATTTTCCTGCTGCGATCCGCTGACATTTCTACGGCAACCCCCCGGCCGGTCCAGTCCCGCCTTGAGCTGATCCCGCCAAAGTTTCTAGCTTCGCCCCCGTGATTGCACTGGTGGATTACGGCAGTGGGAACCTGCGCAGCGTCTGGAAGGCCCTCCGCTACGTGGGAGCGGAGGTGCAGGTGGTGCGGCGGCCCGAAGAGCTTGCGGCGGCCCGCGCGGCCGTCCTGCCCGGGGTCGGGGCGTTCGACGACTGCATGCAGGCGCTGCAGCGGCAGGAGCTGCTGGAAGCCCTCCGACAGTTCATTGCCGGGGGTCGGCCGTTTCTGGGCATTTGCGTGGGTTACCAGGCCCTGTTCGAGCGCAGCGAAGAGTTCAACAGCTGCGCCGCCGGGCTCGGGTTGTTCCGGGGACGCGTCGTCCGGTTTCGGGAACAGCCGGGCCTGAAAATCCCCCAGATTGGCTGGAACCAGATCGAGATTCTCCGTCCTGACTGTCCGCTGTATCGGGGCATTCCGTCCGGCTGCCATGTGTACTTTGTCCACAGTTTCTTTCCCCGGCCGGAATCGGAGGCGATTGTCGCCACGCGCACGGTGTACGGAGAGCCCTTTGCCTCCTCGATCTGGGCGGGCAATGTGTTTGCCACGCAGTTTCATCCGGAAAAGAGCCAGCGCGTGGGTCTGCGTCTGTTGCGCAATTTTGTGGATTTGGCGGAGGCAGCCTGAATCAGCGCGTTGCCGTGTTTGACCGTGGAGTCGGGAACCCCAGGGGAGCGCCCTTTTCCCTCGGCTTTCTCGTGCCGGGAAAAACCCGACACTCCGCCGAGCGTTCAAGGGTGACCAAAACCTGAAAAGTTCCACGGCTGAAGCCTTCTGTCGCCGGCCACTTGACTCGAGATGGGAGCGTGCTTTTTTAAGTGGACCCTTGCGGTTGGGTGGACGCGCGGTGCGCGCAGTCGACGCGCGGTCCAGGGCAAGGGCCCGAGACGTTGAACCATGAATTGACAGAACATCGTAGCGGAGAACGAAGACCATGGCACACGAACTTCCTCCCCTGCCCTATCCGGCAGATGCACTGGAACCGCACATCGACCGGCAGACGATGGAGATCCATCACGGCCGGCATCACAAGGCTTACGTGGACAATCTGAACAAGGCGCTGGAGGGGCATCCGGATCTCCAGGCAAAGTCGTTGGAAGCCCTCCTCAAAGATCTGAATGCCGTCCCGGAAAACATCCGGACCGCCGTGCGGAACAACGGAGGGGGCCACTGGAATCACACCTTCTTCTGGCAGATCATGGCGCCCAACGCCGGCGGTGCCCCCGGTGGCCAGCTGGCGCAGGCCATCCAGGCCACGTTCGGAAGCTTTGACGAATTCAAGGCCAAATTCGAGGCCGCCGGACTGGGGCGCTTCGGCAGCGGCTGGGCCTGGCTGGTGGTGAACGGGGGCCGGCTGGAAATCGTGTCGACCGCAAACCAGGACAATCCGTTGATGGGCCGCGCGATCGCCGGCTGCGAAGGCACACCGATTCTGGGCGTGGACGTCTGGGAGCACGCCTACTACCTCAAGTACCAGAATCGGCGGGGGGACTACCTCAAGGCCTTTTGGAACGTGGTCAACTGGAGGGAGGTGGAGCGCCGCTACGCGGCGGCTCGCTGAAGCCTGTTCCTCCGCTGCCACGGAACGGCGGGGCCGGTTGCCGGCACGAACGGCGACCGGTCTTTTTGTTGTCTGGAACGCTGGCGGCCCTCGGACCGGATCGGCGTCCGGGGGCTCGGGCTGTCGCAAAGGTCGTGCCCGATGGGAACGCCGCCGAGCTTTCCCCCGAGCCGCACCATTTCCCCGCGCCAGAAGTTGGGAGCCGCACGGCCGCACGCCGGGCGCCGGCGGCGGTCTTGCAGGGAGACCCCTCTGCCCGCGGGAAGGCGCGGGGCGTAAATCCGCGGCGATCGCAGCGGACCCGTTGGGTGCATCACCCGCCCGATCCTGTCGTTCGTGGCGTTGTTGTCCGCATTGTGCCTTGCCCTTGCGAGCCCGACTTTTAGGCTTGCAAGGGCGTGAGCGCGAGATTGCCCACGATCTCGATCATTATTGCGGCCCGCCCGGAGCAGACGGAGGTGCAATCGCTCCGGGCGGCGCAGCAATTGGACTATCCCCGTGAGCTGCTGGAGGTGCTCCTGGCGCGCGGCCGCCAGCCTTCGGTCCAACGCAACGCGGCATTGCGCCTGGCGCGGGGTGAGCTCGTGTATTTTTTGGACGACGATTCGATTCCGGACCCGGCCAACCTGCGCCGCGCGGCTGCGGCGTTTCAGGACGAACGTTTGGAGGTGCTGGGCGGGCCCAATCTCTGCCCGGCCGACGCCCCGGAGCAGGAGCAGGTGTTTGCCCTGGTGCTCAGCAGTTGGCTGGCGTTCGGTCCCAGTCGGGCCCGTTACACGCCCGTGGGACCGGCACGGGACACCACCGAAAAGACCCTCATCCTCTGCAACCTCGTGGCACGCCGGAAAACGCTTCTCGAGCTGGGAGGATTCGACGAGACGCTATATCCCAACGAAGAAAACGCACTGCTGGACGCGATTCTGCGGCGCGGCGGCCGGTTGCGCTATGATCCGGCGTTTGTGGTCCATCGGCGGCCCCGGCCCGACCTCTGGAAATTCGTCCGCATGTTGTGGACGTACGGCCGCGGCCGTGCCGAACAATTCCGTCGGCTGCCCACCCGGGGTTCCCTGCTGAACTTTGTGCCGCCCCTGTTTGTGGCCTATGTGGCCGCGCTGGTTCTGAGCGGGCCGTTTTGGCCGGCAAGCTGGGCAGGCGGGTGGCGCGTGGCCGCGTTGCCGCTGGGCGCGTATGGCAGCCTGTTGGCCTTCCATGCGCTGAGCTTGTGGCGCCGGCATCCGTGGCGGCGGGTGTGGCGGGCCACCGCGCTGGTCGTGCTGGCGCACTGCGTGTATGGAGCCGGGTTTTGGCGGGGCTGTTTCACCTCGCTGCGGCCGCCCAGTGCGCGCACAACCCAGGAGGTACGGGTCGAGGTCATATCCCCCGCACCCGGGAGCACTGCATCATGAGAATCCCTGCGATCTGGGCTGCGGCATTTCGCACGTGTGCCGATCCGGCACGGGCTCGACGGCACTGGGAACAGCTCTGCGAGGGACCGGCGCGGGAATGGCTCCTGCAGGCCGGGCCGGAACAAGCCCGCGTCTGGAGCGCCCTGCTTTCCGGATCTCAGGTGTTGCCGGCATGGTTGCAGCAACACCCCGACTGGTTGGCGGATCTGACACTGGAGGCGTTACGGCACCCGCGTCGACGCCAGGGCCTGGAAACGGAGTTGCGGAAACGCCTGGCCTCGGCGCCCCCGGATCTGGCGGGTGCCCTGGGCGAGGTGCGCCGCTTCAAACGCAAAGAACAGCTCCGCATTGCGACGCGCGACCTGGCCGGGCTGGCCCCGCTGGAGGAGGTGATCGAGGAATTGTCCGACCTGGCCGATGCCTGTCTGAGCACGGTGTGGGAGCGATGCTGGCAGGAGGCCGTGCAGCGGTATGGAGTCCCGTACCAACAGGATCCCGACGGCCGCTGGCGACCGGCCACCGCGTGCCTGCTGGGCATGGGAAAACTCGGCGGGCGGGAGCTGAATTATTCTTCGGACGTGGACCTGCTGGTTGTTTACAGCGGAGAGGGTTGGGTCTACCCCCAGCCCCCCAAAGGCCCGCGCCCGCCGACCCCGCGCCTGAATGCTCACCAGTTCTTCAACCGGCTGGCAGAACTTTTCATTGCCGAAGTGACGCGGCTGACCCCCGAGGGGGACCTGTACCGGGTGGACATGCGACTCCGCCCGGAGGGCGAGGCGGGCCCGCTGGCCCGTTCCCTCAGCAGTTACGAAAACTACTACGCCCAGTGGGGCCAGACCTGGGAACGGATGATGCTGATCAAGGCGCGCCGCGTGGCGGGCGATCCCGAGCTGGCCGCGGACTTTTTGGAAACGGTGCAGCCCTTTCGGTATCCGCGCTCGATCAGCCCCGCGGTGCTGGAGGAAGTGGCGGCGCTGAAGCTGCGCATCGAGTCCGAGGTCCTCAAGCCGGAGGAGTTGCACCGCCATGTGAAACTGGGGCGTGGCGGGATCCGGGAAATCGAATTCCTCGTGCAGGTCCTTCAACTCTTGCACGGGGGACGCCAGCCGTTTCTCCAACAGTCCAGGACGCTGCCGGCACTGGAAAAACTGGCGCAATACGAGCTGCTGCCACCGGCCACGGCGCGCAGTCTGGCCGAAGCCTACCGGTTCCTGCGACAGGTGGAGCACCGGCTCCAAATGGAAGCGCATCAGCAGACGCATTTGCTGCCGGACCGGGCGGGGGATTTGAAGCGGCTGGCGCGGCTGATGGTGGAGATCGGCCGCGGGGTGGGCAAGCGCATGGCCGCAGTGATCAGCGACATGAACCAGCCGCTGGGCCGGGCGGTGGGCAACGCCCTGGAG
>JAOADM010000003.1 GCA_026417315.1 Limisphaera sp. | reverse complement strand
GTATTCAGTGACCCGGAATCCCAACCGACGCTCCAGCACCTCCCGGCTCTGTTCGAAGACCAACACCTTGAGCCCCTGGCGAACACGGTCCAATTGGGGCACCGGGCCGTTTTCCGAAAGTGCGCGCCGCCCGACCACCAGCATGTCAAAGTTTGTCAGATCGGCCCCCGGCTCGACCGGGACAAACGGGATGCCCCATCCTTCGAGCAGGGATCGAGTTTCTCCGACGGGATCGAACAATGCCACAGGGCAGCGGACGCTGGGAGCGACAGGTGTGGAAACGACATGCAGAGCGAACTCGTCCGTTTGCTCTTCGCCGGTGGAGAATGTCACCCGCGCCGACAAAAGATACGGACCGGGAGAGAGGTTTGGAGGAAGGGGAAATCGTACATGAATTCGTGTCTGCTCACCGGTCGGAACGGACAGACGGGCCCGGCCGCGCAGCGATTCGACTCCCCGAAGCATCCATTCGGCCTCGGCCTCCACCGTAGTGCGAGAATTGTTGATCAGGATCAGTTGTTTCTCGACGGTTTCGCCGGGGAAGAAGAGGTGGTCCTGGCTGGTGTAGCGGGCAGGTTTCCCTGCGAGGTAGGCCAGCAGGGGTCGGTTGTTGCGAAGAATGGCCCGGCCGGCTCCGGTGGGTTCCCAGTCTTGCCGGCCGTAGGCCAGATCGAACCGTTCGAATCGTTCCGCCAGAAAATCCGGGCTGTATCCGGGTCGCTGCAGTTGGGACCAATCCGTGGGCAGATTCTCCCGGCGCTGACGCGGGACCTCCGGACGGAGGCGGAAAAGGATGTGATGTTCCCAGGGGGAGATGGCAGAGACGCCCCAGGTGCGGAACGCACGCCAATTCTGCATAAAGTACAGGGCGAACACCGGATCCCGTTCCACAAAGTCGGCAGAGCTGAGGGGATGCGGATAGTCCCAGCGGTGCCAGAGGCGGCCCTCGCGGAACTGGCGGGCTTCCCAACGGAGGTTGCGCTTCTCCATTTCAGACACAAGGAAGGCGGCGTCGCCGAGGAACTGGGCATTCCATTCGGCCAGGCAGAATTCCCACGGCACCGCGGCACTTCCGAACTCGCGTCGGCCCCGGTACCAGCCGCGATACATGGCCCAGTCCCAGGTGAAAGGGGCGCCGTACTCGCAGAGGAACAGCGGCTTGAGGCCGCGGGCGGCCCATGCTTCGAACCAGTCGGACAATTCCTGGACCGGGACAAAGTTGGGATAGAAGTTGCTCGTGTGCAGAGAGCCCAGGTTGCCCGAGGCATGGTGGTACACGAGCCGGTCGGGATCCAGGGCCCGCACGATGGCTTCGGCTCGCCGTGCACGTTCGACATTGCGCTCGGCCCAAGCATCCCGGAAAGCCGATCGACCGTCCATGAAATCAGGGTTCATGTCCTCGTTGTAACCAGCGGCGTTGTGGCTGGTGGCATAGGCCACCACGCTGGGATGGTTGCCGGCGACGCGGACATAGAACGCGGCATGGCGGGCGTAGCCGTTGGTGCGGTCGGCGTAGGCCCCGGCCCAATCGTAGTGGCTGAAGTGCGGTTGGGTCAGAGCCACCAACATCCCCGCGTCATCGGCCGCACGCAGGATGTCCGCCCAGCTCAGATGCGACCCGGGCAGGCAGTCATAGTGATGCGCATACACGAAGTTGATGCCCAGCCAGCGGAGGCGTTCCAGACTCTCCCGCGCGGCCTCGTAAGTGGCGGTGTAGGCGCTTACCTGAGCGTTGTCCAGGGGCACGACGGAAAGATACAGGCGGGTCCCGTTGAGGTAGAAATCCCGGCCGTCGATCCAGAACTCCCGAAATCCAAAGCGTTGCGGCGGCAGGATGTCCAGGGGCCGGCCCTCGGCATCGAGCAAACTGAGTTGGAGCTCGTACTGGTGCTGCGGCGTGTGCAAATCCCACAGCTTTTCCGGCCGCCAGGGTTCGCGGCACAGGTAACGGCCTTCGCGGACATCCGTGCCCTGGAACGGGGGGCTCTGGAACTCCCTCACCACGTGGTCGCCCTCTGTGATGCGGGCGNCCAGCCGATAAGTATGCCCCGGTGCGAGGTTCTCCAGGGCGGCGTCCACGGTCAGTTCCCAGCGTCGAACCGAAGTGACGATGCGGACCGCGCCGAGGCGCGGGCCGGAAGGTGTGGCGGCCAGGAACACATCGCCACACAGGCCCCGTCGGGGTACGACACCCGGGACATCTCGAGGGGCGGCGGTGTCCGTGTACGACTGCAGGAGAGCCTGGAGGGGCCATGCCTGCACCAACAGGGTGAGGCGGTGGGTTTGCCCGGGTTGACAGAAGGAGGTGACGTCCAGTTCGTCGGCCGGGAAGTGCATCGTGCCCACCGGCCGCCCGTCCCAAAAGGCGACGGCCCGCGAGTTCAAGTACTCGACCTGGAGCGTAATGCGGCGGCCTCTCCAGTGGGCGGGTATCGTGATCTCGCGCTCGTGCCAGGCGGCTCGCACGTCGCGCAAGCGAACGTGCTGCCAGGCGGGGTGGGCGTGGAGCGTTTGCGACTCTTTCTGCATGTAATCCGTAATCCCCGGCCAGGGACCGGGGACTTTAAAAAAGCCCCAGTGAGCGACCGGCGGCGTTTCGGATTCCCCGGAGCTCGGTTGCCAGCGCCAGAGGCCGTTGAGACAAATGCGCTCTCGAGTGGGCGTGGTCTCGGACCATGCACGGTCTGTTCGCCACTCGGTGTACACGCCCGGAGGCAGGGGGACCTCAAATTCCCCGACCCGGGTCGGGCCCGGTGGGGTCGGGTTCCCCATTGCCCCGACCAGGGTTGAACCGAGGACCATCATGGCAAGGGCTCCCCGGGCGCGTGGCATACACGGCAAGAAGGGGCACCGGCCGGCTGTCAGGCACTTGAAGCCGGAGCTCCTTGTACCAGGGCCCGCCGCTCCGGCTTCCGACCCGATCTCTGGTTCCGAAAGCCAGTCCGCGCCGGCGTCCTTGCACTCGCGGGGTACAATGGCCACTTCCGAAGCAGCGTCGAGTCGGAAGCCGTGAGAAAGCCGGAATGTGGACACGGAGCTGGCGGCGGCGGCCGCCCCGCACCGGGCGCTGCGGACGGCGTGGTTCAAACCCATCGCGATGAAGATCCGACGATGCATTCCCGTTTGGCAACGGCAAAGGAACATCTCGGCTTGCAGACCGCGGGAAGGCTTCGGATCTGACGGCTCCCTTGGCGCATGGTGGTCGGGCCCTCGGCATCGGCTGAAGGTCCCGTCCACGGGCAGCAGGCGTTCATTTGACACACTGCGGGGCGCCGCGTACGCTGGCGGAGGTCAGTGCCTGGCAAAGCAAGGGGCTTGCGCACGGCGGCAACCGCACCCGATGCGGATTCCGCGGATCTCTCCGGGGCAAGCGGGACTGTCGGGCCCGGCCATCACGAGACATCGCCATGAAAACCACTCCTCGACTCCTCTCTCTGATGTTGGCGGGCGCCGCGGCGCTGGCGCCCGTGGGAAATGCCCTCGCACAGATCACCGTCAAGGTGGACTCCACCAAGACGTGGCTGGGTTGGATGAACGTGTTCAACATGGATAACTCATGGGCGTTCGGGCAGGCCTGGGGAATTGGTGATTTGCGAGCCACCTTCGAACCGAGCCGGACCAACGCCACGCGCGTCGTGTTGCGTGTCAACACGAACACGTTCAACACCAACGGGTTCTGGAATCTTCCGGATGGCACCCCCAACAAGCTGCTGGAGGCCAACCTGTATGTGGATGTGGGTACGCTGTACGCCGGCAACGATGTGACCTTCATCGGCCGCGTCGAGTCCAACAGCCTGCCCGCCGGCTGGACATGCGTGGCCGTGATCAAGGAATTCGCCCCCGGTTACGCCTATCTGGGCGACACGCGCGCGGAGTTGGTGACGGGCTCGGACTTCGCCGTTACGCGTTACATTCGGCCCGGCAACATTACGCAGTACGGTTTTCTGCTGTACGGTCCGAACGCAAGGCCGGACGCGCCGGAGGCGTTCGAGGGGGTCAGCATCCTGGTGGACAATGAAGATCCATCCATTACAGCGGAACCCCTGCCCCAGCGGGTCATGGTAGGCGGCACGGCCCGTTTCACGGTGGCAGCCACCAGTTCGGCCCCGTTGAGTTACCAGTGGAAGCGGGATGGCGTGCCGCTGACGGAGGGCGGGCGTTTCAGCGGGGTTCGGACCGCAACGTTGACAATCACCGGTGCGCAGTTGGAGGACGCCGGCTTGTACACGGTCACGGTGAGCTCCACCGCCGCAACGCGGGACTCCCAGCCGGCGCGGCTCCGGGTGCTGACGCCGGCCGAGTACGCCAACTGGCTGGACAATCCGAGCTTCGAGACGGATGTGGAGCAGCCGTGGCTGGTGCCTCCGCCGTGGTTCAATTTCTCGGGCGCCGCCCTGGCCAGCACCAACGACTTTTACGGGAACCAAATTGACTACCCGGTGCAAGCGAAGGACGGGACAAATGTGGTGCGGATTTACAACGCCGGGGAGTGGAACGGGGTCTTCCAGGATCAGCCGGCGGCGCCGGGCGACATCTTCACCGCCGATGGCTGGTTCTGGCTCTCCAGCCAGGACGCCCTGGCGGGGAATACGAGTCTGCAAATCGAAGTGCAGTTCCGGGCCGGGCCGGTGCCGCTGGCCATGTGGGTCTCCGCCCCGGTCAACCAGGATTCGCCCAGGGATCAATGGTTGTATCTCGAGGTGACCAACGGTGTGCCCGCGGGCTGGACGCAGATCAGCACGGAAAACGCGCGGTACCTGGTGGCGCCGCCGGGCACCGAAACGGTGCGATTCCAACTGACGTTGCACAATCAGGGCGGCGGCACGGGCAACGTCTACGCAGACGCCCTGCGCCTGATGAAGAAGGAGCGGGTTCGGATCACCGCGCGCCGGGTGGGCAATGAAGTGGAGTTGTCGTGGCCCACGCAGGGAGCGACGCAATACCAGGTCATCGCCACGGAAGATCTCGCGCAGCCGGTGTGGGCGCCGGTCGGATCGCCGGTCGAGGGAGACGGTTCGGTGAAGGCCGTGCGGATTCCGTTGGGACCGCAATCGCGGTTCTTCCAGGTGTTGACATTGTGAGCGGGACGGTCCGGGGATGAACCGGCCCTGGGTTCTTCATGCGCCCACGCGGTGGGCTGCCTGGCTGAGCCGCGTGGGCGCGCTGTTGTTCTGGTTGGGGACTTGCGCGGCAGACGCGCAGCTGCGACCGGGTTGGACGCTGGTGTGGGCCGACGAGTTTGACGGTCCGAACGGGAGCCGTCCCAACCCGGACTGGTGGGTGTACGATCGGGGCGGCGGCGGCTGGGGGAACAACGAGCTGCAGACGTACACCGACCGCACGAACAATTGCCGGATCGAGAACGGTTGCCTCGTGATCGAGGCGCATCGGGAGACGTTTACCGGGTCGGACGGCATCACCCGGGCCTACACCTCTGCACGCATCAAGACGCAAGGCCGCCTGGAGTGGCTGTTTGGCCGGATCGAAGCCCGGATCCGCGTGCCGCGGGGTCAGGGATTGTGGCCGGCCTTCTGGATGTTGGGCACGAATTTCCCCTCGGTCGGCTGGCCGAACTGCGGGGAGATCGACATCATGGAAAACATCGGTCGGGAGCCCTCAACCGTGCACGGCACGATTCACGGCCCGGGGTACTCCGGTGGGAACGCTGTGGGCGGGCGGTACACATTGCCCGGCGGCGCGGCACTGGCGGACGATTTTCATGTGTTCGCGGTGGAGTGGGAAACCAACCGGATCCGGTGGTTCATCGACGATACGATGTACTTCACCGCCACGCCGGCCTCCCTGCCCACCGGCCGGCCCTGGGTGTTCCATCAATGGCCCTTTTTCCTGATTCTCAACGTGGCGGTGGGTGGCAACTGGCCGGGTGCCCCGGATGCCACCACCGAGTTCCCGCAGCGCATGTGGGTGGACTACGTGCGTGTATATCAACGCACACCGGCGCTCCCGGTCGGTTGCGGGGGGAACACGCTGGCAAACCGGGGATTCGAGACAGGGGATTGGTCGGGTTGGACACGGTTCGGAGGCAACACGTATTTGCACAGCCGCACGGAGCGGCCGGTGCACACGGGGATGTACGTGTTCAAGGTGTTCGGCCAGTTCACCGGGGCTTCCAATGATTCCGGCGTGTCTCAAGAGTTGCCGGTGTTGCCGGGGCAGCGGTTCCGCGCGGCCGGGTGGGTCATGAATCCCGCGGACGACCGTCTGGCGGGAGAGAACCACGCGTGGCTGGAAGTGTCGTTTCGGGATGCCGCGGGCAACGCGCTGGCGGTGTACCGGTCGGCCCCGGTGACGGCCGCGACGCCGGCCGGCACCTGGTGGCGGCTCGGGGTGACGAATCGAGTGGATCCCACGACAGGGGTTGTGTGGGAGCCGGGTCCGGAGTTGGTGGCCCCGTTCGGCAGTGTGCGGATGCGGTTTCAGGCCGTCTTTCGGCAGCCGGCCCTGGCGGCCGGCTCGGTGTTGTTCGACGATTTGGAGTGTGTCCTGCAGCCGGCGCCGCCAGTGGCCCTGGAGGTCCACCGCCAGGGCCAACAGCTCGTGCTGCGCTTCCCCACCTGTCCCGGGGCGCAGTACGCGCTGTTGGGGTCGGACCAGTTGCCGCCGGTGCAATGGCAGTTGGAGCGGCTGTGGACGGGCGACGGCGACCAAGCATCCGTTTCGGTGGCGTTGGATGCGGGTGCTGCGCGGTTCTTCACGGTTCAGCGCTGGTGAGGCGGTTCGAGCACGCGTTGCAATGCAGGAAAACCGCGGTTTTTCGGACATTTTGCGCTTGCAGGACGTGCCCGGCGCGTTTTAATAGCCCCGCAACGTCGGACAGTTTCAACGCAACGAACAACACGGAAAGGTCATATGGGCAAAGCACTCTCGAAATCGCAGATCGCGTCCACCCTGGCCGAGAAGGTTGGCATCACCAAGAAGCAGGCAACGCTGTTCCTGGATGAGCTGGCGCAACTGGCGTACAAGCAGGCCAAAAACACGTTCACGCTGCCCGGCTTGGGCAAGCTGGTGCTGGTGAACCGGAAGGCCCGCAAGGGTCGGAATCCGGCGACGGGCGAAGTGATTCAAATCCCGGCCAAGCGCGTGGTGAAGTTCCGCGTCTCCAAAGCGGCGAAGGAGGCGATCCTGGGCTCGAAGTGAATTGGCTCGGAAGACGTTCGAGGGCACCTTGAGTCGTTCAGGGTGCCCTTTTTCATTCCGGGCGGGCCGGGGGACGAATGGGTGTGAGGGCCACGGGCGGTGAGACTCGATCCCGGTTTCGGGTGGCAGTCGTCGGCTGCGGCGCCGTCGGCAGCTACTACGGTGCGCGGCTCTGGCAAACCGGCGCGGACGTGCATTTCCTCCTGCGATCGGACTACGAGGCGGTGTGCCACCACGGAGTCCGGATTCTCAGTCCCCTGGGCGATTTTGTGGCCCGACCCCGTTGTGCGCGGGAGCCGTCGCAGATCGGAGTTGTGGATCTGGTCGTGATCGGGTTGAAGACAACGGCCAACGACCAATTCGCGCACCTGCTGCCGCCATTGGTCGGTCCCCAGACGATGGTGCTGACCCTGCAGAACGGACTGGGCAACGAGGAAGCGTTGGCGCGGTTGTTCGCGCCGGAACAAATCCTGGGCGGACTGTGCTTTGTCTGTCTCAATCGAATCGCGCCGGGAGTCATCCGGCATCTGGATCACGGGCTGGTGGTCCTGGGCGAATTTGTCGGTCGACCCCGCTCCCGCACGCAGGCGCTGGCGCACCGGTTTCAACTGGCGGGCGTCCCCTGCCAGGTGAGTGAGGATCTTGCCCGCGCCCACTGGGAAAAACTGGTGTGGAACATCCCGTTCAACGGGTTGGGCGTGGCAGGCGTGGCAGGTCGGGAGCGTCTGGAGCACCCCGAGGATGGGCCCATCGAACCGTGTCGGTCGGAATGCCTCACGACGGCGGAGTTGCTGGCCGATCCGGAATGGACGCGTTGGGTGCGCGAGTTGATGGCAGAGGTGATCCGGGTTGCGCGCGCACTCGGGCATGAGGTGGCCCCGACCCTGGCCGACGAAATGATCGCGCGCACGCGAACCATGGGCGCCTACAAGGCCTCGACCCTGCTGGATTTCGAGCACGGACGCCCGCTGGAGCTGGAGAGCCTGTTTTTGGAACCCCGACGTCACGCGCGCGAGGCCGGGGTGGCCACGCCGCGGCTGGACGCGCTGTGCGAGGTGTTGAGAGGATTGGATGCCTGGCGAAAGGCCCGCTTTGGTAACGGACGGGCGGGCTGAGCAGGCGGCGACCGAACCAACGCGCGGCACGGCTCATTCGCGCACCAGGAGCGCCACCGCCGTGGCGTGCTGCTGCGTGTGGCTGAGACTGAGCAACACCGTGGTGGCGCCGCGGCGGGCCAGAAGGTCCAGCGCCTTGCCGTGCAGGATCACAAACGGCTCGCCCGTCTCGCGGCGCCCCACCTCCATGTCCAACCAGCCGAGTTGCGAGCCAATGCCCGTGCCGAACGCTTTCGAGATGGCCTCCTTGGCGGCAAAGCGCGCCGCCAAAAAAGGGGCCGGATCGCGATGGGACTGGCAGTAGGCAACTTCCCGCTCGTGCAGGATGCGACGCAGGAAACGCTCCCCGAACCGGGCCTGGCTGGCCCGGATGCGTTCCACTTCGATCAAATCAATACCCACCCCGAGGATCATGCGGACACCGGAAACCGGGCGCCTCATTCGGGTCGGAGCGCCACCCTCTTGCAGCACAAAACCTGACCCGGATTGGTCATGTCAACCGGGATAGCCCGCCATGACGGCCAGCATGTCGCGCACCGCCTGCGCCAGGCCCGTGAAGACGGCCCGGCTGACGATGCTGTGGCCGATGTTGAGCTCCACCAAATGCGGCACGCGGTACAGCCACCGGACGTTCTCGTAGTTGAGCCCGTGCCCGGCATTGACGCGCAAGCCGAGTTGATGCGCCATTTCGGCGCCCGCAATCAGGCGCTGAAGCTCCTGTTCCCGCGCCTCCGGGTGGGCGAAGGACTCGGCAAACCGGCCGGTGTGCAGTTCGACGAATTGGGCGCCGACGCGGGCCGCGGCCTCGATCTGCGGTGGATCGGGTGCGATGAACAGGCTGACCTGAATGCCGGCGTCGTTCATGCGGCGCCGCGTCTCTGCCAAGGCTGCCTCTTGGGCCACCACGTCCAGGCCGCCCTCGGTGGTGACCTCCTCGCGTCGCTCGGGCACAAGGCAGACGATGTCCGGTTTGACCTGAAGCGCGATGCCCACGATCTCCGGCGTGTTGGCCATTTCGAGGTTGAGCCGGGTCCGCACGCTGCGGCGCAGGGCCCAGACGTCCCGGTCCACGATGTGGCGCCGGTCCTCGCGCAAGTGACACGTAATGCCATGGGCTCCGGCTTCTTCGCAAATGCGCGCTGCCTCCACCGGATCGGGTTCCCCGTGTTCACGGCCCCGGTAGCGCGCCTGCCGGAGCGTTGCCACGTGATCGATGTTCACACCGAGTTTCAGCATGGCGCAATCAGGAGCCCGATGAGCGGGCCGTACGGGGCCGGGCCCGGCGTTCCGGAGGCCAGTCGAAGCTCCACGGAAACCCGGGAGCCTCCAGCCAGTGCGCCAGGAGCACGCTTTCCCAACCGGTCAATCCGAGCGGCGCCGTCCGCGTAAAAACCATGCGGTCCGGTCCGGCAGCCACAATGGAGGTGCCCACGTTGCCCACGTTCGTGGTCAGGACCTCCAGCCAGCGGGCGCCCGGCGTGGTCTCGGCCAGTTGCTGGCGTTCGGCCAACAGCAGGGCCACTTGACTGATGATGCGCCAGCTCCGCACCCGTTCGCCGCCCAGCTCCCAATCATAATACACCAGATTGGTCCGACCGAGGATTTGCGCAAACAGGTCGGGTGGAGGCGACTGCAGGCGGGCACTGTTCGGAAACAATCCCGCGAACAAAAAGCCCTGACTGCTTTCCTCGTGCGCCGGCCGACAAAAGGCCCCGAAAAACGGCATCCCATCCCAAAGGATGGCGGGGCGGTTGGTGGGCACGATCCACCAGCCCAATGCGCGCCCCTGACTGTTGGTGTTGAACCACGGCGGCAGCACACGACAGAGCTCGCGCATCGCGTTGGTGGCGTCCGGCACCGGCACGGCCACAAAGACCTGGAAAGGGGCACTGCCCAACGACCAGGCGCAGAATTGGCCGGGCGTCGGAGAGAGATGCAGTCCGGCCCGATTCAGCCACGGTTCCACACGGGATCGAATCCCGCGCGCGGCACAGAAACCGACCAGGGGCTCGCGAATCAGGTTCGAGGGAAACAACCACGGTTCAGGGGTCCAACCGTGCGGGCGGGGAAACTTGAGCTCGGCACGAAGTTGCAATTGATCGCCCGAACCGGTCACCAGCAGATCGGTCATCGGCGGGTCCAGCTCTCGCAGCCAGGCGGGGAGTCGATCCTTCAACGCCGGCCAGTCCACGCGCAGCCGCGCCCAATAGCTGGTGGCCACCGGCACCGGCCGATGCCGGGCTTGAATGGCGCGAATCCATTCCCCCGAAAGAACCGGATCTCCCGCCCCGCCGCTGATGAGACACCAGTCCTGGACCTGGGCCAAAAGGATCACACCGCCGCCGGCTGACTTCGGCACGGCCCAGCGCAGCGAGCCGGTCGCAGGATCCACCGTGGCCGGCTGCCCCGTCCATCGCTGGAACAGGGTCTGAAGATTCGTCCGCCACAGGCCCTGCGCACGGCTGTCCAAGTGAACCGCCAGCACCCATTCCGAGGCCTGGCCCGCTCGCGGCTGCCACTGAAAGACATGCTCGGCTTGAATGAGCTGGGACAACAACGGTCGCAGATGGGCCGCCGCCAGTTCTGGGTCCATTCCCCAACGACGCGGCGCCCGGGCCAGTTTGTCCAGGGTCTGCTGCAGCAGGGCCTGGCTTTCGGGCATGGCCAGGAGGCGCTTGGTCTGCGCACCCTGCTCGGACGCCCGCACCGATGCACTTCCGGCATAATGCCAGTGCACCCAGATCTGCGGCGCCGGCGAAGGACCTCCGCCGCCACAGCCTGCCAACAAGAGAACCACGGGCCCGAAGGCGAACCATCCACGCATAATCGCGCCTTGATGTGCCAGAGAACCATCCCCATGGCAAACTCGAAACCTGTGCGCGAAGCGCAGACGCCCCGCATGCCCAGGGCAGGGGCCCGGCCTTTCAGGCAAACAACAAGTGGCGAGTCGCTCCCTGGAGGACACAATCCGGGGCCACGGATCCCGCGCCCGTGTCCTCACGAAAAAGAAGACGGGAAACCAGAGGCGTTGCACCCGTGGTTTCCCGTCGTTGCGCGGGGATTGCAGCAGGCGTGTCAGCGCGCAAAGCGCAAGCAGCAACCATACGGAAGGAACCCTGCCGCTTCGTGGCACCGGGGCACCCCGCGCCCGGCCCCGTGGCTCCCCACCTGCAAACCCAGTTGTGCGGGGTTACGGGCCGGCGGGCTGCCTGAGGGTGCAATCCCTTCAAGCGGCCACCGCCGGCCCTGTGGCGGGCGATCGGTGGAAACCCGACACGAAACCACCGAACCCGCCTTCGCTCTGAACCCCCACCATCCTCCGTGGCAGCACTCAAAGAGCGAATGCTCAGTCAACCCTGGGTTCGCCTCCCGCGCCGGGCGATCGCCGGCGCTCCGACGAACCAAGCCAATAGAAAGCAAGCTTCGGGCCAACCTCGGTCCCGATCCGGAACCTGCGAATTTGCCCACAAAAACGGCCCGTCCTACGCTGACCCCACAGCACTTCGTCTTTTCGGTTCGGGCAAATTCACGCATGCGGCGTCAATTTCACGCGCCCGGAGAAATCTCCGCCACCGGAGCGGCTTTTGACTTCCCCGGGGGCATTGCCTAGCCTGCAGCCCATGCAAACTGTCCGGTATCGCGACAGCGACTTCGAAGCCCGCCTGGCAGAGGCCTGCGCCGCCTCCAGCCTCTGGGACCCCGAAGTGGAACAACGCACGCGGGCCATCGTGGAGGCCGTGAGGGATCGGGGCGACGCAGCCATCATCGAGTTCACCGAGCGATTCGATGGAGCCCGACTGCGCCCCGACCAACTGGCGGTGACCCGCGCCGAGCGAATGACGGCCGCCCTCCAGGCAGACCCGGCCCTCCGAAACGCCGTGGCCGAGGTGCAGCGCAACGTCGCACGATTCGCCCGCCGTTCCCGCCGACGCAACTGGCAAATGCGCAATGCCCACGGGGCCATCGTCGGCGAGAAATTCGACCCTTTCCGTCGGGTGGGCATCTACATTCCCGGGGGTAAGGCCCCGCTGATTTCCACCGCCTTGATGACCATCCCCCTGGCCAAGGTGGCCGGATGCGAAGAAATCGTCGTCTGCACGCCCTGTGACCGGGAAGGCGCGGTGCACCCGGCGTTGTTGTACGCCGCCAGCGCCGCCGGAGCCACCGAGATCTACCGCATCGGCGGTGCCCAGGCCATCGCCGCCATGGCCTACGGCACCGCCACCATCCGTCCGGTGCAAAAGATCTTCGGGCCGGGCAACGCTTACGTGGTCATGGCCAAGCGCTTGTTGGTCGGCCAGGTGGCCATCGATTTGTTGCCGGGGCCGAGCGAAGTGTTGGTCGTGGCCGATGACACGGCCGATCCCCGGTTGGCCGCCGCCGACATGCTTGCGCAAGCCGAGCACGGTTCCGGTCAGGAACGGATCTGGTTGGTCACCACTTCGGCCCGGGTGTTGCGTGCCGTGGAGCGAGAGTTGCAACGACAGGTCAGGCAACTGGAGCGCCGGACGCTCATCGAAACCGTCCTCCAACGGAACACGTGGCTGATTTTGGTGCGCGACCTGACGCAGGCAATCGAAGTGGTCAATCGCCTGGCCCCGGAACACTGCGAGATTCTCACCCGCCAACCGGGCCGCGTCGCCGAGGGCATTCGCACCGCCGGCGCACTGTTCCTCGGCCCCTGGTCGCCCACGGTCGTCGGTGATTACGTGGCTGGGCCCAGTCATACGCTACCCACCGGTGGAGCCGGAGCTTCGTTCGCCGGCCTGACCGTGGACCAGTTTCAACGGCGCACCAGTGTGGTCGCCTACGACCGCGCCTCTCTCCGCCGGGCGCTGCCCGTGATTCAGGAGATGGCCCGCCGCGAAGGACTCACCGCACACGCGCGGAGTGCCGAGCTGCGGCTGAAATGAAGCAACACCGCGCCACGGAGGGCACCTCGGAGCCAACCCCCGGCCGCACGGATGCCAGCGGCATTCGCTGGGGCTGGGTTGTGGCAGCCCTCCTGGTCTCGGCAGTCTTCGCAGTGGCGCTGTATCACTGGTGGTTTCCCGAACCGCGCCGTCGCCTGGCCGGTGCCATGGTGCAGTGGGTCGGCTTTCTCGAATCCGGCCGGGGCACGAATGGCCTGAGGCTGTCCGGCCGACTGCGCGTCACCGACGCGGCCGGGCGCTGGCAGCCATGGCGCGGTGCCGTGCTTGCGTTTCACCTCCAGCCCCCCGACCACGCGCGCCTCGAGTGGCAACGGCCCGAGGGCACCTGCATCTGGATCCGACGCGGCCGGACCTTGGAAGTTCACGCCCCCCAAAAGAGATTCGGTCTGCGGGGCCGGCCCGACCTTTCCTTCGACTACGAAACCGATCCGGAGACGGAAATCCACGCGCTCCCCGAAATCCGATCCCCCGTTCCTCCCGGCAAGGTCTGGATGGCTGCCCTCACGCTTCAAGTGCGGCCCCTGCCCGACGCCATCCCGTCCGACCAAAGAATCTGGGCCGTGGCGGTGCGACCGCAGCCGCGCGTCGTGAGTGCCGGAACCCTGCCGGAGGGCGAAGTTCGTTTCTGGCTGCGGGAGGAGGATGGTCTGCCGGTCCGAGTGGAGTTCTGGAACCGTGCTGGTACTCGCGTGTTGACGTTGGAATGCGATCAATGGCACCTGGACCGCGCCCCGACAGCCGAGCTCTGGCAACCCGAATGGCCCGAGGGACACCGCATCGAAGAAGTGCCCCTGGCCCTCCTGTCCCGCTACTGGACACGCTGGTGGCAACCCGCGCCCTCTACGCTCCAAACCTCCTCGGGTGCGGCGGCGCGACCGGGCGGGCCCGCGGCCATCGATGGCAGTCAATCGGGAGCGCCCCGGCTCGTGCCGGTGTTGCAGGTCTCCGGCACAGCCGCCGAACGAGCCCGACAACTGGCCCAGCAACAGGTCTGGGGGGTTCACGAGACGGTCTCGGCGCTTGCGTACGGCTGGGCCGTCGAAAAGTCGCTGGAGCAGGGACATTGGCTGGGCCCGAGGCCGCTTCCGGGCCGCAAAGGCTCCGCGACCGCACCCACTGCAGCGATGCACCAAATCGCCATCGCCATGGCCGAATCCAGCGGTTTGCAACCTGAAGAGGTGATCTGGACACATCAACTCGCCGCGCGCCTGAGCGGTTCGGTCTGGGCAGTGGAAGCGGCAGCACCCTCGAGCCACCAAACCATTCTGTTGGGCTACGCAGCTTGGGAAGAGGCACGGTTCGCTGAAGGCTCTCCGCCAATGCTGGTCGTGCACAAACCCGACCGCGGATCCCCTTGGGCCGGAATCACCCGCGCCGGATTGTTTGGCTGCGTCGCCGGCCTGAATCGCCGCCAATTGGCCGTCGTCGCGCTCGACCAGCCCGAACCCGACGAAATCCCTGACCCGCCGGCGTTCGTACGAGCCGCAGAGGTCTTGGAAACCACGGATAGCCTGGAAACAGCCACGGACCTTCTCCGCCAGGTCGCCTGGACCCATCGAGCGACATGGCTGTTGGCCGAAGGGCTCACCGGCCGGGCGGTCCGCGTCCAGGTCGGACCGGGCGAGTTCGCCGTCGAACCTTTCGCATCCCCTGGCGCACCACACCAAACCTGGGCCTTCCTCGCGGGGCCACCACCGGTGGGAGCCAAACGCTGGAGCCCGAAGGCTGCGTCCCTTCCGAACTCCTCTTCATTCGCAGTGACGGCAATTGAAGAAATCCTTGCGGCCCTGCCGCGCCCCGCACGCGCATGGACCGTTTGTCTGGATCCATCCGAGGGAACTTGTTGGGTGCAACCGGCGGACCTCCTCCAAGAAAGACCCGGCTTCAGGCCGCCCTCATGGAACCTGCTTGCCTGGTTGGTCGAAAACGAGAGGCCCTGATTCCCGCCCGCAAGACCCGAATCGATGGCCCCCGGGACGCGCATGAAACTTGATCGTTGGTTCCGGATCGCGCTGCAGGTCCTTCTCTTTCTTCTGGCCTGCGCCGTCAGCCTCACCGGCTTGGTGGTCCTGTACTTCCACCCGCCCACGCGCTGCTTGCGCGGTTTGGTTTATGGAGAACGCCACGGCCGGCCGTTGACCATGGACGTCGCCTTCCCGGCCTCGCCGAACGGCCGGGGCGTGTTGCTCATGATGAGCGGCAGCTGGAAATCGCGCCCGGGCAGTTTCCGCCCGTGGCTGGTGGCTCCGCTGCTGCGACGCGGCTACACGGTGTTCGCCATCTATCACGTGTCCCAGCCCGAAGCCACCGTCATGGAAATCGTCGAGGACGTGTGCCGTGCGGCACGGCACGTCCACCAACATGCGTCCGAATACGGAGTGGATCCCCAGAGCCTGGGCGTCACTGGCGGCAGCTCCGGAGGGCATTTGGCCCTGATGCTCGCCACCGGCGCATGTCCGGGCGAAACTCAGGGAACCCCCGAAGGAGACGCGCCTGCCGGCCTGGTGCGGGCCGCAGCAGTATTCTTTCCCGTAACGGATCTCTTGAATCTGGGCGCCTCCACGGAGAACGCCGGCGACGGCGGGCCGCCCCGCAGTTTCGTCCGCGCCTTCGGACCTCAGGCCACCAACCTGGCTCAATGGCGGGTCATCGGTCGAAACGTCTCGCCCATCTACCATGTGCATCCGCACCTGCCGCCCATCCTGATCCTCCACGGGGACGCCGACACTTTGGTCCCGCTGGAACAGTCGCTGCGGTTTCAGGAGGCCGCCCGACGACTCGGAGGCCACGTGGAAGTTCGCGTCAAACCCGGCGGACGTCACGGATGGTGGACCCTGCCGTGGGACGTTCGCGCCTTGGCGGATTGGTTTGACCGCCACATGGGCCCTCCCGCGCTCGAGGCCCGACGAAGAAAGTCTTTCCCACGTGCCGCGACGAGCGATGTCATCGACCACGCATCGCTCCGGACCACCCAGTGGCTCGGGCCGGCAACGGTCGTGAACTTCACGGCGCCGTTCTCACCAACTCTTTCAAAACCGCTTGATACGTCTGCAACGCCTCCGGACTGAACAACACCACGCGCACTTTTTCCAGCGACGGTTCGCGAAGTAGAAAGCCAAGAATCTCGGTCAGCGCAATCCGCGCGGCACGGTCCATGGGAAATCGGTACGCCCCCGTGCTGATGGCGGGAAACGCCACCGTCCGACAACCATGCTTCACCGCCAACTCCAGTGCATGCCGATAACAACTTGCCAGTAACTCGGCCTCCCCGTGTTGGCCGCCGCGCCACACCGGTCCGACCGCGTGAATCACATAACGGGCTGGCAACCGGTAGCCGCGCGTGATTTTGGCCTGTCCCGTGGGACAACCGCCCAGCTTCCGACATTCCTCGAGCAACTCCGGACCTGCTGCCCGATGAATCGCCCCATCGACACCGCCGCCGCCCAGCAGCGACTCGTTGGCCGCGTTGACGATGGCATCCACGGCCTGCTGTGTAATGTCCCCCACAACCAGTTCCAACCGTGGCAAAACCGCTTCGAACGTCATAAGCCTCCTCCCCAAGATGCCGCTCCTCTGCCTCCGCGCAAGGCGCTGATGAATCCACCGAAAGGGGGCCGGCTTGTTTGGATTGTGAGTGGTGAGCGAAATGATCAAAGACCGACCCGGTTGCTCATGGAGGAACCTCTTTCACGGACACGTTCGTTCCTCTCCGTTTGTGCCGTGGGAACCGGCGCCTCCCCAGATCCTGTATGACCCGAAAGGGGCCATTGCCGAGACGACCCGGGCAGAAGTGCAGTTTTCGAGCACCGGCTTCAAGCATCCCAAGGGAAATGCAGTTTTCCCTCCGTTCTCCCCCCGATGACACCCGAAACTCCAGAAAGCTCACCGCGGCTTTCAAACCCGAAACGCGTCACAGGGCGGATCTGCGGTGAGGGAGACCCTGACTGAGCCAGGGCTGCAAGCATCGATCCTCCCCGTCCAGCCGCAGAATCATTTCCGTGCAACGCATCAAGGATCGGGAACGTCTCCCATCTTCGGCGCGCCGTGGACTTGCCCCAACGGGGGGCGCAGTCATCAGCCCGTGCCACTGCCCCGAACAAAACTGAATCGCCCAAGATGGGATGATGGCCGCGCCTTCTGTGCGTCGTGGGTCCGCCCCACCGGGGCGGGAATCCACCAGCGCAGCGCAACGCCTTGGGCAGGCAGCCCACCCGACATCGACCACACCCTTGGAGGGGCCGAATCCGGTGCGGGCACGTCCGGCCCGTGCGATGCGCGTTCTCGGGTTGTGCCCTTTCGAGGCGGAGCCGGTTTCGGGGGCCGAGTTCCCGGGGCGTTGCTCCGCGTTGATGGATGGAAGCAACCTCGGCGCGCCCCGTTGCCGGTGGGTTGCCCCGAGTCTGACACGGTTCGCTGTACTCTTCGGCTGGTCGCGTTTCTCTGCAGTCCGGTTCGGGACTTGTCAACCGAGGGCCGGGCCGTGAGGAACCGGATTGCCCCGATACCGGATGAGCGGTTTGCGCCTTTGGCGCGTTGTGGGGCCACCCCAACGGGGCGAAAATTCGAAAGCCCGGAGCGACGCCTTGAGTGACCGGATCCAACCCCGCCCTGAAAGGGTGCAATTCGCCGTGACACACCCGGTCCTGGCGACCGGGTGCCCTCGCGTGACGGCCTTTTAGGGCGCGCTGGGTCTCGGGCGGATCCATTTCCTCGGGAGTTCTGCCCGGGGCCGATGGATTGGATGGACCTTTTGCGCGCCATGTGTCCATCCCAACGGGGCGGCAATCCGCCAGCCCAGGGCAACGCTCTGGGTGACCGGACCCGTCCGGTCAACCCGCCCTGAAGGGGCGGAACTCGATACGGCACTCCGGCCTTGATGATGGCACGTCACCAGCTACCGCCCTTTCAGGCGCCGTCCATCTTGGGAAAACGAGTTCCCTGGGCGCTGTCCGGGATGACCGATGGGACACCCCACTGGCGTGTTGCCCCAGCGAATAACAGCCTGACGAATGACAGCGACGGGGGTCTCGAAAGGCTGCGGCAGAATTCTTTCGCTCATGGACCCTGGATGCTGAAGCGTTGGGCCATGGCCCGGACATCACGCGCCTTCAGCAACACCCACCTTGAGGCATTCCTTCAGCCTATGCGGCCGATGTAGGACACCGGAAGCCAGGTCGGTCTGCCAAGCCCTGCACATCTGCCCCCTGCGCCGGCTGCGGCCCAGCGAGTTTCAGGCCCTGTTCGGCTGCCGGTTTGTGCAGTCCCCAAAGCACCGATGCCGGAGGCCAAATCCCGGCCCGGCCGCGCACTGCCCCAAGTCGCCGAGCGCCGGTCATCAAGCCCGGCTCGAGGACTGTGCAAAAGAGCCTTGAGCTGGAAATCCACTGCCGCAGCCAAAGCCAAGGCCCGGATGGGCACCCGATGCGGGGTCCAACGGCTCCAGCCACTCAATCAACTGCTGATCCAATGCACGCGCTAACCAGATGGGTGGAATTCCATCCCCCATTGCATATCGAACTCCACCCACCTTGGCCCCGGCCCCAGTGGCAATTGACGAACACCGACGCGCCGACGCGGCTGCGAAGCGTCCGGTTGACTTGCAGGACGATTTCCCGTGTTGGTTCACCAGCCTGATTGGCTGCCAGGCAAGGCTCCGGACCTCGCACGATCCCGCGAAAACTCCATGATGTCCACAGAGTCAGAACCACGCAGCCCGTTGATCAAGGGTCGGCCTGCCATATGGACGTCCTTTCTCACTGCGGCTCTGTCTGCCACTGTTCTGGCATCCGGTGGCTCGCGTTCGGGAGATTTGACCGGGTATATCACCTCGGAGGTTGCGAAGGATGAACAGCCCATACCGACGAACGCCGTTTTTCCCGAGGTGCCGGCTCGTTGGGCTATCAAGCGCGACAGCAGTCGCGCTCACGCCCACATAACAGGTGCACCCTTCGAGCGCGTCGGCGCAGTCATGACGGAGGGCTTCGGTGCACCGGGAATCGCCGATGCCAGCACCATGCAGGGCCTGCCACGGCGAGTCTGAGCAGCCACCGACACGGGTGTGGCCGCCCAGCTCATGGGCCGACCAAACGGCGCGAACATGATCGGGATCCTGGGTATGCGGGACACGAGCGACATTCTCGCAGCCATGCAGGAGAAACGATGATGGCCCCTGGGAACCGCGCTTCGCAGCAGACCGCACGGGGGGCAATCCGCCTGCAGACGTCCCCTCCCCTGCGCGAACCTGCCGGGCTCGGGACGCGATTGCTCCCAATCCGCGTCACGAGCAAAATTCCGTCATGTCTGGTCGCCTGCGCGATCTACGCCGCTCTGGGAGCGGTGGACACATCGCCAGTGGCGGCTCTCCTCCGGAGGCGCGTTCCCTGGCGCTCCTGGGAGATGTTCAACGTCCTCGTCCCATTCTGCGCTTGGACGGGGTTGATGTCCTCCGGTCTGTCCACGGGCTCGAAGAGGCTCTCGAATCTTTCGCTCGAGCCGGCCATGCTCGCCACGGCTCCGACCCTCGGAGCATCAGCCCGAGTCGCCATGAGCACCAGCAACACGGCAAAGGCAGCATCCGCTCCGACATTGGTCGGCCCGTGCTTCGTTGCCGCCACCACTTTTTGGATTGTCGCGGCGCTACCAGAATGAAAACCTCAAGCGGTCCAAACATGACCGCGTACCGGCCTCGCGCCCCGCTTGCGAACCGGAGGTCCTTGTTGGGGCGCCGGGGAGCCGGATGACAAGGCCGTTTCGCACACGTGGAAGCCATCGCACGTAGATCCGATTTGAAAGCGTTCGTTCGCCGTGTCATCTGAGGCGCCGCGATTGCGGCGGAATTATTTGGCTTTTGGGGAACCGTTATCAGATCGAGCCAGTGGGTCCCCCAGGAGTTAGGGGGGCCGGTGGGACAACTGGACCAGCCAATCATGGAAAGGGCAGTACGGGCGCGACGGAATATGCTATTGGCAATCCGTTAAGGAGAGATAACACCCATTGGGTCCATCATGCCGCCTAACGGAGGGGCGAGATCGAATTCGCCAGCAGCTTTGTTGATCCTGCAGGCGGCCCGCGCGCCGGGTGGTCGAGCGTGGATGATGGGTTGATGAACATCGCCGGGAAAATTGCTGAGGGAGTGCTTGTGGCCCTTCTGCTCTACATTGGCCTTGGCATTTGTGCCATGGGGTGGAGCGAGCGACGGCTACGGCCTGTTCGAGTGGGAATGTCCCAAATGGAAGTTCGCCGTTTGCTCGGAGAACCCGTTCGCGTAATCGAGCGGACGAACGGCACAAGGGTGTGGGACTATGGCAAGTGGCCGCCCCTGACCGAGGCCCGCGTTTACTTCGATACCAACGGGTTGGTTCTCGCGATCGAAACGGATTGAACCGTCGACGCTGGCCGATGCAACCGGTGCAAACAAGAGCGGCTCAGGCTTGTAGTGTCGCGACTTTGCGCATCTCCTGCATCGGATCACAGGTGGCTTCGCGTTCACGGCCCTGTGCCTGACCTCCCCGTCCGACTGGATCATACGCCGTGCGACGTTCCAGGCTCATCCTCGGTTGGTTGGTCATCGCAGCAGCAGCTGCATGGGCTCTGTATGACTGGGTTTTCATCTCGGAAGGCCCGGCTTACTTTTCCGCCGATTGGCGTCGGATCGCCGTGGTTGCCGTACTCAGTATCGTCAGCGGCCTGGTCGTCTTCGGTTTCATGCAGTGTCCAGAGCCCGTTCGTCGGAGGCTGGCCGCCATGATCTTTGGCTCCGGAGCCCTGCTGGCGATCGCTGGCTGCGGTTATAGTCTTTGGCAGTTGGTACGCCTGCGCGAGTTCCTGCCGGAGGTGCGCCTGTTGTGGCTAGTGCTGGGAGGCCAGGCTGCCCTCTGCTCACTGTTCGGTGTGTTGTGCGTTCGGCTTTGGCTTCATTATCGTAAGAGATGAGGCGAACGATGGCTGGCCAGATCAGTGGAGCGAACCGCCGTCCCGCTTCTCCGCTCCAGATCGAGCGGCGGTTGGGCCGTGCCCGTGCAATGCATCGCCTCTGTCAGCAGCTGTGCCGGCTCGCGCAGTGAGGAGGCTGCCGGACCTTTTTCCAACAGTGTCCGCAAGCTGTTGCGCAGCCGCGCACCGGCGCCAGGCCGGACCGGCCCGGCACGGGTTTGTCGGGAACGTGGGCGCGCGTCGCGGCATACACTTTCAGCTCGGACGGCGCCGGCGGCAGAGTGGGCACGCTCCCCTTCCGGATGGACTTGCGTGCGCGCGGCATTCCGTCCCTCGACGACTTGAGCGAACCCGAGGGCCGTTGTGGCCCGGTATCAAGGATTTTCCCCGGACCGGCATCCGCACAGAACTCCAAACGCCCCACCCCACGACCCGGCGCCGACGACCTGCCACCCGATAGTCAAAGGTGGCACCCGCTCCGCCCCCCGCGTTCGTGGCAGCGCATGCTCAGGCGCCGCGGTTTGCTTCGGCTGCTCGAATGGCTGCCTGGCGTCTGTTCCAATGGCGCACGGCTAGCAACAGGGCGACGACATAACCGCCGATCAGTGCAGACTTGTAGGGCGTCGGCAAAAACCACATGCCGAGCGCAAAGAGACAGACGCCCATCCAACACACAATACTGGCGCGCACCACGAGAGCCCGTTCGCGCGGGCCCTGTGTTCTCTTGAGGGCATAATACGTGCCAATCACTCCACCCAGAACGCCGATGACCCCGCCAAGGAGGCCCCCAACCCACCCGCCAACCTGTCCGAGAGTTTCCTGGTCCATAGGTTTCCTTTCGATTCCGGGGTATGCTGACGCCAAGCAGGCTGTGGAACAACCTGTTTGTTCGGAAAACCGCCGCGCCACAGCCACAACTTGCACCGGCGCTTATGGGGAAGGTTCTCCTTTTCAGGAATTCGGGGATTCGATTTCGGCGGCTCGCGGCCGGGCGGCAACCGGGTGCCCTGTTGACAGCAGAGCCGTGGCAATAGCCGCGCTCCGCCTTGGGCAATTCCCGTTGGGTCGTGAGGGCCGCAACCCGTGAAGGCCACGAACCGATCATACGGGTCTCCCAACGCCTTCAGAGGTAGGAGCGCAGTCTCAACAAGCTGGCCGCCAACGGGAACCGGCCGACCTCAACAAAGACTCTCCCTCGGGGGCCGGCGGATCGTCCCCAGGCTCAACGCCTCACCGCGGTGGTTGCGATCCGCGGCCCTGGGTCCATGTTGGGTTCCCCGGCCCGCCGCCAAATGGCGGCGGCCACCCTGAAAGCCCGAACCACCGACAGAAGTCGGCAGGAAGTCTTCCACGGACGATCGCCCCGTTCCCGGGGCGGCGGCTGAACAGGTGCCGGATCGCCCGCTGAGTACAGCCGGCAACGTCGGTCATCTGCCTGAGGCTCAACAAGGTTGGGACCTCGCCCGCAGCCACCGCGGCCCATGACAAATGTGAGCTCGTGCACATGGAACGGATTGCCGGATCGACCTGCAATCGTCCTCGGTATCCGGACGGTCTGAGCGGCGCTTTCAAAGATTGCTCGGAACGGTCAAACGTTCTGTTGACGCCGAATCCTCATGGGCGTATATGCTTGCCTGGTTATATGCAGCTGGCGCAGATCTATCGGTGCCTGTGCGATCCGACCCGGCTGCGGATCGTGCATTTGCTGACCCACGGGCCGCTCTGTGTCTGTCACATCCAGGACATCCTCGGCCTGCCCCAGGTCGTTGTCAGCAAACACCTGGCCTATCTGCGTCAGAAGGGCATGGTGGAAGCGCGGCGGCACCGCCAGTGGATGATTTATGCGTTGCCTTCACATGCGCCGCCCGAGCTGGCCGCCCATCTGCGCTGCCTGGAGGAATGTGCCGAAACCCAACCGGTTTTGCGCAAGGATTTGCGCCGTCTGCAGGAGCGACATCGCTCCTGCAAGTGGATCGGGCAGGTGTTTGCCACTGCGGCACCCCGCCCGGCTTTCAAAACCACTCGGTCGGCCTGAACCTGTTTGAAGGCGAAAAGAGCGCATGCAAACGTACGAGTACCCGTGTCAGGCTTGTGGTCAGCACTTCGAAGCGCAGGCTATGCGGACCGACCAGAACGAAGGTTTCGGACCTTGTGAGCCGCGTTCCGGGGCGCAGCGGACGATCCGCGCTTCCGCCTTCATGTGCTTGGTGGCGGGCCAGCGGGACACGAGCCCCAGCG
The DNA here is from genome assembly GCA_026417315.1 of Limisphaera sp. Taxonomy (GTDB): domain Bacteria; phylum Verrucomicrobiota; class Verrucomicrobiia; order Limisphaerales; family Limisphaeraceae; genus Limisphaera. The sequence continues at coordinate 28,503 of JAOADM010000003.1, read as the reverse complement.
GGCACCGCCGCCGGGCCGGATGAACCTGTTGATGATCACGTTCCAGCCCTGTCCCCGGGATCCCCGGGCCATGCACGTGCGATTTGGCTCAAAGAGCATCGCGCCGAGGTCGTTGAAATGCGATTTTTCAAATCCTCCGCACCACCCGCTGGTCTCCGGGTCATGGGGGTGAATCGCCCGCAGAACCGTGCATCGCCGCCGGCCCCAGTGCGTGGGCCTGCCGGGCAACGCGGCCGGCCAGACCTGGATGGCACCAAACTCCCGTGCCGTGAGGACTCCCTTGCGGCTGAATGCTCGCACCCGACGCAACGGATCGCCGGCCGCTCCGGAGCGACAGGGGCCGGACGTACCACTCTCCGGGGAAGACCAGCAGCAGACCCGCGAGCACTCGCCGTTCCGTCGAGGTCATCGCATCGCAACCGCTCATGAAAGACAACGCATCGCAAACCGCACCACGGCTTCAGAATCAGTCAACCACAACCCTGCATTCTCGACCCGGCGTTCCTGAAGAACCACGGGCCGCGCTGCCCGCGCGACTGAACTTTTTCGAGCGCTACCTTTCGCTCTGGGTGCTGCTTTGCATGGGCGTGGGCGTGGCGCTGGGCAAACTTCTGCCCGACACCGTCACCGCCCTGAGCCAACTCGAATTCGGTCAGGGTTCGCAGGTCAACATCCCCATCGCGGTCCTGATCTGGCTGATGATCTACCCGATGATGCTGAAGATTGACTTCCGCGCATTGGCCGGAGTGACCAAACGCCCCAAGGGCCTGCTGATCACCCTGTTCGTCAACTGGCTGGTCAAGCCCTTCAGCATGGCTTTCTTCGCGTGGGTGTTCATCCAGCACCTGTTCAGTCCATGGATCGACCCCGAAACGGCGCGCAACTACACCGCCGGCCTCATCATCCTGGCCGCCGCCCCGTGCACCGCCATGGTCTTTGTGTGGAGCTACCTCACCGACGGCGACCCGGCCTACACGCTGGTGCAGGTGGCCGTCAACGACCTGATCATGCTGTTTGCCTTCGCGCCCATCGTCATGTTCCTCTGCGGCGTGGCCAACGTGATCGTACCCTCGAAGGTGCTGATCACGTCGGTCGTCGTGTTCATCGTCATCCCCCTGGTGGCCGGATATTTGACGCGCACCAGCCTGCTTCGAGCGCGCGGCCAGGAGTGGTTCGAGACCCGTTTCCTGCCCAAATTCCATCCGGTAACGGTGCTGGCCCTGCTGGCGACGCTGGTTCTGATTTTTGCCTTTCAGGCCGGGAACCTGACCACGAGATGGTTCGCCGTGCTGCTGCTGGCCGTGCCGATTCTGGTTCAGGTGTATTTCAACTCCGGCCTGGCGTACGGGCTGATGTGGCTGTTCCGCGTGCCGCACAATGTGGCCTCGCCGGGAGCGCTGATCGGGGCCAGCAACTTCTTCGAGCTGGCCGTCGCGGTGGCGATCACGCTCTTCGGCCCGGACTCGCCGGCGGCGCTGGCGTGCGTCGTGGGCGTACTGGTGGAAGTGCCGGTGATGCTCTCGGTTTGCCATCTCTGCAACCGCACCCGCGCCCTTTATGAGAGCCGTTTGACACCCGGGTCTGCTTGAGACGGTCCCGCCATTCTCGATCTCTCACAAACAGCGCTGACGTCGTCCCGGCCCCTGGATCGGTGACGCGCCGCTGAAGCAGTTCGGCATGAGCAGCGGATCTGGTTGGCGAATGATCCGCAGTTTTCAACAGTTACCAAGGGCGGACCTGCATTGGTGCTACTTTTTGTCCGGGGCGCCCCGCGTCGCCACCAGTGGGACGCTACCCCGAGCCCACATCCTTCAACAAATGGCAGTCCCTGGACCTACCATCGGCGGCACCTCAGCGTGGGTGTATGATCGCACCGACTTTGCGATCCGGCGGGTCTGATTTGGGTTGGCTGCGGATGAGGCCCGAACGATACCTAAAGGTGGGCCAGCTCGCCGCGGAGGCCGGCGTCGGCGTGCAAACGCTGCATTACTACGAACGGCTCGGTCTGCTGCCGAAGCCGGAGCGGTCGGCTGCCAACTACCGGCGTTATCCGCCGGGGCTGCTCGGTCAGGTGCGGTTCATCAAAAAGGCCCAGGCACTGGGGTTCGCCCTCGAGGAGATTAAAGAAAGTCTGACGTTGCGCCGAGGAGGGCGTGCCCCGTGCAGGTCAGTAGTCGAGATCGCCAGGCGGCATTTGGCGGGGTTGGAAATGCAGCTTGCGGCCCTGGAGGAATTTCGGGGCGGGCTCCAAGCCTTTGTGTCCCAATGGGAAGAGGAGACCTCCCGTCCCCGGAAACGCGCCAGGGCCTTCTGTGATCTGATCGAGCGGCTGCCCCTGCCACCCCGGACGGGCAGGCCGAAACATTTTTCCAAAAGCCCTTGACCCTCCAGCCGACCAGAGGCCGTAGGCTCGGGCAAGACATCGAAGATGGAGAACGCATATGGACAAATGGAACGCTCTGCAAAAGGTCACTCTCGCCGGCAGCCTGCTGGCCGCCATTACCGCATCGCTTTGTTGCATCGGCCCGCTGGTGGCCGTGCTGCTGGGCGCGGGCGGCTTTGCCGCATCCGCGGCGTTCGAGAAATGGCGCCCGGTGTTTCTGGTCGTGGCGTTCGTCCTGCTGGCCGCGGCCTGGTATCTGACGTATCGCAAGCCGAAAGCCGCTTGCGAGGAAGGCTCCGCCTGCGCGGCCCGACCCGTCGCCAGATGGAACAGAACTCTTCTATGGTTGGCCACCGCGCTGGTGGTGGCCGCGGCGGCGTTTCCGGGTCTGTCGTCGGTGCTGTTGCGAGGCGAGCTGCCGGGTTCGGGCGCCTGTTGCGCGCCTGCCGGCGTCGCCGACGAAAACGGCGCGCCGTTCTGACGGCGAGGCTACGGAGCACGGATTGGGCGGCGGGCGCGCTCAACCTTCGGGCGAAACTGCAGGCACAACCGGGCATTTGAAGCACTCGGCTTCGTTTCGACACCACGAAAGCGGTCTCCCGCCCCAAGCGGGCAGGGATTCCTCCGGAGAGCATCCCTGCAGTGACTAACACCACGAGGTTCAAACCCGACCGTCCCGGTGGAAGGGGAAGCTTCGGGAACCGAAAAGAGGCCGGTGAGGAATGAACGCTCGACGGCGTGGGTTCGTTGCGATGCGAACGCACGGTTCGCAGTCGGTCGGATTGCCAACGAACGGTCGATGTGACGCCGGTCCGTTCCATGCCGGCCCTTTTCTCGAAACCTGCGGATGAGGAGTCCGCGATCCGGTGGAGCGGATGATTCCGCCCAGGTTGGGCAGCTGAGGTTTGACGGGTCGTGGAGTCGGGCTTCAGCTCACCGGACGCCGGGAAAGGTTCAGCCTTGGGGTCGGTTTGGATTTGTTCTGGTGCAAGTTGGGACGACTCTTGGTAGAGTTCGAAGGGAGTTCTCCGATGGGAAGCTGTTGCTCAACCCCACCGCGGGCGAAAGAGGCTCTGGCGGAGCCGGGCCAGGGGGCCGCGACGGCCTGCCCGGTTTGTGGTCAACCCGGGCAACGCGTCGAAACACGAACGCTGAAGCACATGGTGCAGCCGTGGCACCTGGATCGCGTCAACAAACCGGGCTTTTTGTTCTGCAGCTCGTCGCACTGCGAGGTGGTGTATTTCCATCCGGAGGGTGACTGTTTGCGCAAACAAGACGTGCGGGTGCGGGTGGGCCTGAAGGAAACCGAGGATCCCGTGCCCCTGTGTTACTGCTTTGGCTTCACGGAAGCGATGGTGAGAGAGGAAATCCGGGCCACGGGGAAATGCACCATCCCGGAACGCATCGCCGCCGAAATCAAGGCCGGCCACTGCGCCTGCGAGATCCGCAACCCTCAGGGCTCATGCTGCCTCGGCAACGTCCGGGCCGCCGTCAAGCGGGCGATGTCGGCCGTCGCAACCTCTGGCAGTGTCGCTGGGCTTTCCGCATGCGCGGGCTGACCTCCCGGTTTTACCGCGGAAACCAAGAGGGGAAATGTTTCCGCCGTGCGGCGTTGTTCTCCTTTGCCCCACCCAAAAGGCTGCGGAAAAAGTCATTTTGCGCAGCAAGAAACCTCTGGATGACCTCGAAAATCGAAGCCGGTTTTTTGGAAGCACGCCTTTTTCAACGAGCTGCGAACTTGGGCGACTCACCCTGCTTTTGTCCAGAGCCGCCGGGGTCTTTAAAGATGCGAGCTACGGCGCCTGCCGCGTCGCCCGTGCGTCGATCGCCAGGAGCACCACAGGGCTGCGGCTGCTCACGTCCAGGTTTTCGGCTCTTCTGAAACCGCGGGACCGGACGGGTGAGCCAGCGCTGCCCGCATGGGTGCGTGCAACGCTTCGCGACGTTGATGGTCCCCTGATTCCGCTCCCGTGGCGGCCGCGCCCGAGAAGGTGGACTTGTCCGGCAGCCGCGTGCAGCTTCTCGGGCCGCCCGCATTGCGGTTCCACGCCCCCACCGTGGGCGTCTCCCGATTTCCGAGGGCCTGGGGGGCGTGGCCAGTCATTCATGACGGCCCGGGTGCGAACGGGTCGCTACAGCACGCACCGGCCCAGCGCCTCAACCAAGGGAGGGCCGGGCCCTGTGGGTCTCGGATCCGCAGCGGGGATCCGCTTGTGGGCGCCTGTCCGCCCGGGATGGGCTGATTCTCGGACCGATTTTCAAAAAGCCGCCGGGCCGCGGCCCCCGACGTGTTTCCTGAACCCTGCGGCGCGGCTGGGCTTTCTATTTCTGGGCGTGGGCTTCCAAAAACCAGAGGGCCTTGTCGAGCGCGCGGGAAATCTCCGTGAGAAGGTCGGCCGTGCCGGCGTCGCCGGCGCGGGTGGCTTCCTCGATGGCTGCGCGTGTGGAGGCAGCCAGGGCGGCAAACCGCTCGGCCAGCGCCTCCACTGTGGGCAGGCTGTCGACGGTTGCCGCCGGGTACTCGGGGAGTCGCGAGGCACTGGCGGCGGCTCGGACCGTGCCCAGCGCCAGGCCGCCCAGGGCGGTGATGCGCTCGGCCAACAGGTCGATCTGGCCCAGCAGTTCACCGGCCAAATCGTCGAAGAGCTCGTGCAGGCTGTAAAACTGGGCGCCCTTGACGTTCCAATGGGCCTGCTTGGTCTGGCTGTAGAGGTCGAAAGTATCGGCGACCTGCTGTTGCAAAAGGGCGCGCATCCGTTCCCGCACGTGGACCGGAAGGTCGATTCGAGTTGTGAATGATTTGTTGGCAGTCATATCAGTTTCCGTTGGCCCTCAACGTAGGGCGCTTGTAGCCGAAGCGCAACAGCCGCGTTGCGCGGGAAGTTGTTCGTGCCCGCCGGACCGGGCAAGTGGAAAACGTGGAAGCTTTGTTTGCGCGGGCATTTCGGATCGTTTCTTTGTGCGTGGACCGGCAGTCCGGGAACGCCGCCTCCGCCGCAGCCGCGCCGGGCGGGGTGCGGAGTTGAGTGGCACAAGGCGCAGGTGGATGTGCCTCCGGATCCCGCCGTCAGGCGTAGTGCGCCGCCCATCTGTCCCTTCCACAGGTTCCTCAGATCCGCCGGGGTGAAAGGCCGACCCCGGGCGTTGGACGGGAGTCAACGCAACGCCGGGAGCCTTTTGAGCCAAACAGTCGAGAGGCCCGAGCGGCCTCAGGTCGAGACGCCCAGGGCGTGGAGGTCTTCCTCCAGCATGCGACGCAGTTTGTGCAGGGCCAGGTTTTGGAGCTGGCGGACGCGCTCCCGGGTGACCCCGAATTTGCGCCCGACCTCTTCCAAGGTTTTTTCGGGTCCGCCATGGAGGCCGAATCGGAAGCGCAGGATGCTGGCTTCGCGCTCCGGCAGGCGATTGACCAGTTCAAGAACCTTGGCGGCCGTGGTCCGTCGCTCGAGGATCTCGGCCGGATTCGGAGAAGACTCGTCCGGGACCACCTCGCCGAGGCGACTGCTGTCCTCGTCCCCCAGGGGGGCGTCCAACGAGGCGGGTCGGATGGCAGCCGATCGGAGAGCGGCGACCTTTTTGGGCGTGGTGTTCAGTTCTTGGGCCAGCTCCTCCTCGGTGGGTTCCCGACCGAGGGTTTCCTGGAGCCGCAATTCGGCCAGCCGCAGGTGATAGATCTTGTCGGCCACGTGCACGGGCAGACGGATGGTCTTGCCCTGGTTGGCCAGGGCGCGGCGGATGGATTGTTTGATCCACCACGAGCTGTAGGTGGAGAGCTTGCCGCCCTTGGAGGGATCGAAGCGTTCGACCGCCTTCATGAGGCCGATGTTGCCCTCGTTGATCAGGTCCAGCAGCGGCAGGCCAAGTCCTTCGTATTCACGGGCGATTTTGACGACGAGGCGGAGGTTGGCGCGGATCATGTGTTCGCGCGCGGCTTCGTCGCCCTGCTTGATGCGTGCGGCCAGCTCGACTTCTTGCTCCGGGGTCAGCAGGGGTACCTGGCCGGCCTCGCGCATGTAGAGGGTAATGGCGCTGGCGGCCTCGCCTCCCAAACGGCGGAGCTCTTCCAAGGGGTCCGCGCCGGGGGCGGGGTCGGCGGGGTTGGTCGTTTCCGCCTGGATCGTGGCTCGCAGGGTTTTGCGATGGATGGGGTTGAGCCAATCTTTTTCGGAGGAGCTGCCGGCCTTAGGGGCTTTGGCGGCGCGGAGCGGCTTGGCCTCGCCGGACGGAGCGTGATTCGCTTGTCGGGCGCGCGGCTTCGCGGCTGAGCGCTTGGCACGGGGCGGCCGCGTCGTGCGGCGGACCTGGGTTTCAGTTTTTGGGGCACGCATAGTTGCTTTTGGGCGTTCGTGGTGTACGGTTTCGCCACGAAAACCTGACTCACGGTTACAAGATTCGATGCGTTTGGTCAATGTTTTGTTCAATTTTTTTGCCGCGCACCAGACAAAAAAGGTGTTGCAAGCTCCCAACACTTTCGTCACCAAGTCGTTACGCATCCAGGCGCAACGCGGTCCCATCGCCTGTCCCGGCCGCCGGGCGGTGCCGTTGCATTTGATGTCCAAGTTGCGCGCTCGCCCCTGGCAAGGGATCTGGGGCTGGGCCGCCCCGGCGGTTGGCGGGCGGAGGGGTTGCCGTGGGCCAAAGGGGGCGCGCCACGAGTCCGGCCGGGAGCGGCGGGAGGGCGGCGTGTTGATGGAGACAGTAGTGCATGCGGTCCGGTCCTGAGGGCACCTTGGATACGCCTTTTTATTCGATTCGTGTGGTGGCGGAACGCACGGGGTTGAGCCCGGATCTGATTCGGGTGTGGGAGAAGCGGTACGGGGCGGTTCAACCGGTGCGCACGCCGTCGAACCGCCGTCGCTACTCGGAGCGGGAGGTCCAGCGACTGGTATTGTTGAGCAAGGCGGTGGCGGCGGGGCATCCCATCGGGACGATTGCCCACCTGCCGGAGGACCGATTGCGCGCCCTGGTCCTAGCCAATGGGCATGGATCCACCCACGGGCCGGGGAGCGGCTGTGCGCCGCACTGTGCTTTTGTGGAGGAGGCTCTGGACCGGGTGGCCCGGTTCGATGAGCCGGGGTTGCGGCAGGTGTTGAATCGGGCGCTCGTTACGGTGGGGGTGCAGGGGTTTCTGTGTCGCATTGTGGCGCCGCTGATCGAGCAGGTGGGGGAGCAGTGGCGATCCGGAGCTTTCCTGGCGGCGCATGAGCATTTCCTGAGTGGAGTGTTGCGGGTGATGTTGGGGAGGCTGGAAGGGCAGTTGTCGTTGCGGGCGCCTCGATTGGTGGTGGCGACGCCCGCGGGACAGATGCACGAGTTGGGGGCGTTGCTGGCCGCGGCGGCGGCGGCGCAGGTGGGGTGGCGTCCGGTGCAGTTGGGGACCAACCTGCCGGCCGCAGAGATTGCGGGGGCGGCGATCCGGTGCGGTGCGCGTGCGGTGGCGTTGAGCATTGTGTATCCGGCCGACGACCCGGACTTGCCGGAGGAACTGCGCAAGTTGCGGGAGTTCCTGCCGGGGACGCTGGCGATTCTGGTGGGCGGGCGGGCCGCTCCGTCGTATCAGACGGTGCTCGACCAAATCGGGGCGTCCGTGCATGCGGACCTGCGGTCGTTCTGCGACGTGCTGGATGGGTTGCGCCGGTACCGTTGAGCGGGCGGTTGGTGGCCTCGAGCGCTTCCCGTGTGCCGGCCGCAGCGGAGCCCCGAGCTTCCCCCTGCGGGTGATCAGCCTTATGTTGCCGGTGTGGAGTGCGTGCTTTCGAGCAGCCCGGAATGTACGGAGGGGTTGGGGATGCGGTGGGCGGAAACCGTCGCACCGGGCTGGGTCATTGCTCTGACGGGTGATCTGGGGGCGGGCAAAACGCAGCTGGTCCGTGGGGTGGCACGCGGGCTGGGATTTGGGGGCCGCGTGCATTCGCCGACGTTCAATCTGATCAACATCTATCGAGGCGGACGACTGCCGGTGTACCACCTGGATTTGTATCGTCTGGAGACCGGGGAGGGCCTGTGGGAGGCCGGTTTGGATCAGTTCCTGGTGACAGATGGATTGACCATCATCGAGTGGGCGGATCGGCTCGGGCCACAGGGTTGGCCGGACTGGGCACCGCAGCCGGTGCGGCTGCGTCGGGTGAAGATGGAAGTGACCGGGCCGCAGGAGCGGCGCATTTTTTATGAAGATATTGGCCCTGGATTTCTCGGGTGAACCTCGCGGGGTGGCCTTGCTGGAGGGGACGCCTCCGGACATGTGGGAGGTGCGGGCCGAGATGGAACAGCGAGGTGGCCGGTCGGTGCCGGCTTTGGCGATGGTGGGGCGCGTGCTGGAGGAGACGGGGTGGGACCGGTCGGAAGTGGAGGCGATTGCCGTGGGCCTGGGGCCGGGCTCGTACACGGGCATTCGGGCGGCCCTGGCCCTGGCGCAAGGTTGGTTTTTGGCCCGGGGCGTGGCGGTGTACGGGGCCAACAGCATGGACAGTGTGGCAGCGCGGGCCTGGGGAGCAGGGTTGCGAGGTCGGGTCCGGGTGGTGGTGGACGCTCAACGACGCGAGCTTTATGTGGCGGGCTACGAGTTGCGGCAGGAAGGATGGTGCAGAGTGGAACCGCTGCGCCTGGAGGCGGTGGAGCGTTTGCAACAGGCCAACGACCGGGCGGACTGGATCTGGGTCGGTCCGGAAGTGGACCGATGGTTTTCGGAGGGGCGCTTGATGGGCCCCTCGGCTGTGGAAGTGGGCCGGCTGGCGGCTCGGGAGGCACCGCGTCGGCCGGAGGCGTGGGAACCGATTTATTTGCGGCCGGTGCAATTTGTGAAGGCGCAGCCCGTCGTCGGGGGAACGGTCGTGACTTCGGAGGGAGTCTCGTGAAACCGTTGGCGGAATGTCGGCTGTACGCGTTCGTGGACACGGCCTATCTGGCGGGCCGGGATCCGGTTCAGGTCGCCGAGCAGCTTTGTGCCGGGGGTGCGGATTTGATTCAGTTGAGGGCGAAGGACCGATCCGTGGCGGAGATTCGCGAGCTGGCCCGGAGGATTCTGCCGGTGACACGCGCGGCGGGGGTGGGCCTGGTGATCAATGATCATCCCGAGGTGGCGTTGGAAGTGGGAGCAGAGCTTTGTCACCTGGGGCAGGAGGACTTCTTCGACGGGGGCCATCTCCATGTGCAGGAATTGCGGCCGGAGGGCCGGGCGCTGCTTGTGGGATTGAGCACCCATGCGCCGGAGCAGGCGCTGCGGGCTGTGGCCGCGGGCGCGGATTATGTGGCGGTGGGACCGGTGTATGCGACCGGGACCAAACCCGGGGCCAGGCCCGTCACGTTGGAGTATGTGCGCTGGGCGGCGTCGCATTTGCAGGTGCCGTGGTTTGCGATTGGCGGGATTACGCTGGAGAATGTGGACGAAGTGTTGGCGGCCGGCGCCACGCGGATTTGTGTGGTTTCGGCCATCTTGCGTGCGCCGGATGTGGCCGCGGCCTGCCGGGCGTTTCGGAGCCGGTTGCCATAAAGGTGCGGGTCGGTTCCTTGACAGGCGGGGGCGCCATCCTATAGTTCGGTCACCATGGAGCCGTCAGCTTCATCTACGGAAGGCAGCGAGGGCGGGGGAGGTCGCGCCGCCTTGAAGGCATTCGTGAGCGCGGGGCGGGGGTATTGGCGGGACGTGTCCGCCGAGCAATGGGAGGACTGGCGCTGGCAACTGAAGAACCGGATCACCACCCTGGCCCAACTGGAACGGTTGCTGCCCACCCTTACGCCCGAGGAGCGCGCCGGCACGCAACTGGCCAATCAGAAGCTGGCCCTGGGCATCACCCCGTACTTTTTCAACCTGATTGACCCGGCCGATGAGTTTTGCCCCATCCGGCGGCAGGTCATCCCGAGGATCGAGGAAACCGTGACCGCCCCGTGGGAGATGAGCGATCCCTGCGGGGAGGAGGCGCATTCGCCCGTGCCCGGGCTGGTCCACCGCTATCCGGACCGCGTGCTGTTTCTCGTGACCGACCGGTGCGCCTCCTACTGTCGGTACTGCACGCGCTCGCGCATGGTGAGCAACGCCACCGGGTACGACTTTCACCCCGATTTCGAGCAGCAGATCGCATACATCCGCAGCCACCCGGAGGTGCGGGATGTGCTGCTGAGCGGGGGTGATCCGCTGCTGTTGAGCGACGAAAAGCTGGATGCCTTGCTGGGAGCGTTGCGCGCCATCCCGCATGTGGAGTTCCTGCGGATCGGCACGCGCATTCCGATTTTCCTGCCCCAACGCATTACTTCCGGGCTGTGCAATGTGTTGCGGCGGTACCATCCGTTGTTCATCAGCATCCATTCCAACCATCCGCGGGAGCTGACGTTGGAGGCACGGGCGGCGCTGGAGCGGCTGGCCGACGCGGGGATTCCGCTCGGCAACCAGTCGGTGTTGCTGCGGCATGTGAACGACGATCCGGAGATCATGCGGATCCATGTGCAAAAGCTCCTGATGTGTCGGGTGCGCCCGTATTATTTGTACCAGTGCGATCTGATTGCCGGTTCGTCCCATTTGCGCACCAGCGTGCGACGCGGCCTGGAGATCATGCGCCAGTTGCGGGGGTACACCACCGGTTACGCCGTGCCGACCTATGTGATCGACGCTCCGGGCGGCGGCGGCAAGGTGCCGCTGACGCCGGAGTATGTCGTGAGCCATACAGCCGACCGCGTGTTGTTGCGCAACTACAAGGGCGACCTCTATGAATATCCCGAGGCGCCGGACGAGGTGCCGCGGGCAGCATCCCGGCGCCCTCAATGCGAGCCCCAGTGCGTGTAAGCGGGGCTGCGGGGTTCTCTTCGTGGGCGGCAGGGGCCGGATTCGGAGCCGGTGGAGGCGCTGCAAGGGGGGCAGATTTTGATTTTGTGTTTTCGGAAGGCGGCCATCTGGGTCATGTTCACAGTGCTATGGGCAAGGGGAAACGACGTGAGGCGCGCGAACGCGCCGTGCAGTTTTTGTTCCAGTACGATCTGAATCCTCCCGAGGATCTCGAGGAGGCACTGCGGGAGTTTTGGGAAACGCAACGGCTGGCGGCCCTGGCAGAGAAGGGGGGGCCGACGTGGGGCCAACCCGTCGAACTGCCGCCGCCGACGGCCGAGGAGATCGAGATTCGCGAGTTTGCCGAGCCGCTCATCCGCGGCACGCTGGCACACCGCGACGAAATCGACGCCAAGATCCGCCAGTACGCCCTCAACTGGGACCTGCATCGCATGGCGGTGGTGGACCGGAATGTGATGCGACTGGCCATTTACGAAATGCTCTACCGGGAGGACATCCCCCCCGTGGTGAGCATCAACGAGGCGGTGGACATCGCCAAGAAGTACTCCACCCCGGAAAGCGGCAAGTTTGTCAACGGGATCCTCGACCGCATCAAGAACGATCTCATGCGGCCGGCCCGAACAGTGACCTGAGCGCCGCAGGCAGGGGTTCCCTTGGTGAACGGGGGTGGGATTTGTGTTTGCCGATCTGCATTTGCACACGCGTTTCTCGGACGGGACCTACACACCCGAGGAACTGGTGGCGGAGGCGCACCGGCAGGGCTTCGTGACGTTGTCGATCACCGACCATGACACCGTGGAGGGCTGCCCGGCCATGGCGCGCGCCTGCGCCGAGCACGGTCTGCAGTTCATTCCGGGCGTGGAATTGACGGCGGAGTACGAGGGACTGGAGGTCCACATCCTGGGGTATGGATTTGACCCCGGCCATCCGGAGCTGCTCGAACAGATGGATCGTTTCCAGGCCGTTCGGCAGCAGCGGATCCACGAAATGGTGGCGCGTCTCAACGAAATGAACATCCCCCTGCCGGTGGAGCGGGTGTTTGCCCTGGCGAACTGTCGCTCGCCCGGGCGTCCGCACGTCGCCCGGGCCCTGGTGGAGGCGGGGGTGTGTCGTGACCTGGACGAGGCCTTCGAGCGGTTTCTCAAAAAGCACCGGCCCGCCTGGGTACCGAAGTGGAAAGTGTCGGTGCCGGAGGCCATTCGTTTGTTGCACCGGGCCGGAGGCGTGGCGGTGCTGGCACATCCCGGGTTGTACTATGCCGATCCGGTTTTGCCGGACCTGGTGCGTGCCGGCCTGGATGGCATCGAATGTTTTCACACCAAACACACTCCGGCCGTGACGGAGCGGTATCTTGCGCTGGCCGGCCGATACGGGCTGGTGGTCACCGGAGGATCCGACTGCCACGGTTACAACAAAGGCCAGCCGTTGCTGGGGTCGATCCGCCTGGCCCCGGAGTTTGTGGAGCGGTTGCAACATCGGATTGCCGCGCGCCGTGCCGAATTCTCGATGAAAGGGTCATGAGGGGATTGTTTGCCAAGTTCAAGGAGGGCCTGCAAAAGACGCACAGCAAACTGGTCCATGAAATCAAGCGCGTCCTGACGCGGTCGCCCCGCATGGACGCCGCCACCCTGGAAGAGCTGGAGCAGATCCTGCTCGGAGCGGATCTGGGTGTGGCGATGACGCAGCAAATCCTCGAGGCGGTGCGGAAGGCCTACGAAACGCAAGGGTCGGCGGGTCTGGACGTGTTCTCCGTGGCGGCCCGCGAGGTTGCGCGCAGTCTGGCCACGCCCCGGTCCGAACTGCGCAAAGCAGCCCATCAAACGACGGTGGTCTCCATTGTGGGCGTCAATGGCACCGGCAAGACCACCACCGCGGCCAAGCTGGCATACGCCGTGCGGCAACAGGGTCACACCGCCCTTCTGGCTGCTTGCGACACCTTCCGCGCAGCGGCCATCGAACAACTCAAGTTGTGGGGTCAGCGCCTCAACGTGGAGGTCATCGCCGGAGCCTACGGAGCCGATCCGGCGGCGGTGGCGCATGACGCAGTCGCTGCGGCCAGGGCGCGCGGGGTGGATTACGTTTTTCTGGATACCGCCGGCCGGCTTCATACCAAGCACAATCTGATGCAGGAACTGCAGAAAGTGCACCGCGTGGTGGGTCGCCAGATCCCGGGGGCACCGCACGAGGTTTTGCTGGTGGTGGACGCTCACACGGGCATGAACGCGCTGCAGCAAGCCCGGGAGTTTCACAAGGCGGTGTGCCTGACCGGCCTGGTGGTGACCAAACTGGATGGCACCAGCAAGGGCGGCATCGTGGTGGCCATCCAGAAGGAACTGGGCGTGCCGGTCAAGTTCGTGGGGCTGGGCGAACAGCCGGATGACCTGCAACCGTTCGACGCCGAGCAATTCGCGCGTGCCCTGTTTGAGGAGTGAATCGGGGAGGAAGGGCCGGCGGCGGCCCTGCTAGAACGAGGGGACCGTCCCTGCGCCGAGCACGGCTCCGAGCCAGAGCGAATCGCGGTACCCGGATCGCCATCCATTCGCCGTAGGAAGAATCGCGTCGTGAATGGGGGCGCGTGACCCGCAGTGGGCGACGGCTGCTGCGGCTGTTCCCGCCGGGTCCGTGTCCTGTGCCATGGTCGCCGTCGGAGCGCAACGCGGAGGCAAACCGACTTCTACGACGTGCAAGTCGCCGGCCACCTTGCCGGAAGTGCCAGGGCTGTGGTAGGTAATGACGAACAGGTCGAGCGCGGGAGCAACGAAACGTTGGCCCATGAACCAGGCGTGGCACTCCGGATCGCTAATCCAAGACGGGGTCATTCCCGCGAGGGCCATTGCACCGGCCGGTATGTCATCGTCGCACCCACAAGAGCCGGCGGGAAGCGCGCCACAGAACGAAGGGGCGGGACCAGGCCCGGAGGCATCGTATCCGTGTGGCGGGGAGGCCGCGGCTCACACGCCAGCTTCTGCCGAACAGGCAACGCGGGGCGAACCGTTTGCAGAAGCGGTTTGTGGCCGTGCGGATGCCGCCCGGGAGGAAGCCTGGAGGCGGCTGCGCGCCCTGGTGGTTTGCTCGAGCCGACATGGTGGGGCCCGGCCGATTCTCCAAGAGTTATGGAAGCTGGCAGGGATGGCCCGGCCGCGTTCCCTGCTGATTCTCGCGGGGAACCCTGCCCTGGGCCGCCGAAAGGTGGTGGTGTCTGGTCCGCTTCGCGAGCAAGCGGAGGACACGCCAGCCTGGAAGACCCTGACCCGCCAGTTGCTCCAACAGGGCGCATTTGAGGTGGCTCAACCTCAGCAGGTCCCGTCCGTCTCCCAGAAGGGGGCGGAAGATGCGGGGGCGCAGGAAGGGCCGTGGGGGCCTTATGCGCATTTGCCGGGCGTGCACGAGGCGGCGTGGCTGGCGGCGCATGGCGGACCCCGGAACCTCACATGGGTTCTGGTCGGCTCCCCGGACGCCGGGGCGCTGGCCAGGACGTTGGCCGAAAGTCTCACGCCGGAGACGCTCCTGCTTGGCCTGCTGGAGCCCGGGACGTGCCGTGTGTCGCTTTTGCCTGACGGCAACGTAGCCGGGGAAATGCAATCCCGGGCCGGAGCGCTGGTCCGAGCGGTGACCGCTCTGTCCGAGTCGTCAGGACTTCCTGCGGATCCGATCGCCCGCACGCTTGTGCATTTGGCCCGCGGCCTGCACTGGGAGGGCCTCTTGTGGACCCCTCGACAGGCGGGAGGAGTCGAGCAGTCTCACGTACACTCAGCCGCGGAAGAAGAGGCGGCGGTGTTCCTGGACCCGCCCGTGGGCAGCTTGCTGACGCCTGCGGAGCGCAGGCTTGTGCTGCACCTGGCACGGCGTGCGGTGGAGTCGGTTGTGCGCACGGGTCGGCTGCCGGACGTCAACCCGACAGCCCTGCCGTTGGCGCTGCTGGCGGTGCGAGCGTGTTTTGTCACTCTCACGAAAGACGGTCAGCTCCGAGGCTGCATCGGGCATCTGAAGGCTCAGATGCCCCTGTACCAGGCCGTGTTGGAGAACGCTCGCGCGGCCGCGGTGCAGGACTACCGGTTCGAACCGGTCCGGCCCTCGGAATTGGAGGATCTCCGAATCGAAGTCAGCGTACTGACGCCCGCTCGGCCGTTGCAGTACCGGACGCCGGAGGAATTGCTGCAGCGTCTGCGCCCCGGCGTGGACGGGGTGATCCTGGAGATCGGTTCATTCACCGCCACCTTTCTCCCGCAGGTGTGGGAGAAGTTGCCGGACAAGGAACAGTTTCTCGACCAGTTGTGTTTGAAAGCGGGGGCGTGGCCGGGGGATTGGCGCAGACTGTCCCCCGCCGTGTCCACCTACCAGGTCGAAGCCTTCGCAGAAGATGGCGACCTTGCTGCGGACTCCGGATCGTGATCCGCAGAGTCCCGGGGTTGGCCGGGGGTCAAGTCGGAGGCAGGCGCGACGAAGCGCTTCGGCTGGAGCGGACAGAGGCACGGCACGGCATCGCTTCTCGCCCTCGTCCACGCTCTTGGGCGCCGAAGGAGTCAGGCCGCAGGCGTCGCCAGCGGACCGGGAAGGGACCTTTACAGCAACGGGTGCCCCGGCTAACGCGGCCGACCTTCCCGTTTGTGTGGCCGTCTACTGAAGAAAAGCCCCGCCGCTCCTTCGCAAACCGAAGGGCAACGGGGCGGAAAGGTTCGACGCTGGCGCGTCGCAGAATCGACGGATCAACGCAAGCCGCTCACTGCTTCTTGAAGGTGCGCATGTAGGCGACCAACGCCTTGATGTCCTCGTCGCTCACGCCTTCCAGGGGCTTCATGAGCGTCTTGCCGTCCTTGTCTTTGAGTCCTTCCTTGATGGCTTTGAAGGCGGCGTCATCTTTCAACTCCGCCTGGACCTTGGGATCCGTGTAGTCCTTGGCCCCCAGCTTCTTGCCCATCTTGGTGTCGCCCTTGCCGTCGGCGCCGTGGCATTTGGCGCATTCCTTGTCATACAGGGCCTTGATCTTGGCCTCCGCCGCCAGGCCGCTCACGGCCAGGCTCGCGACCAGCGCGCATACCAACCACCATGCTCGTTTCATAGTTCCTGTTCCTTGTCTCTGCGAGGCCCGGGCCCGATGCCCCCTTGCTTTTGCAGCCGGCGGTGCATTTGCCGGACCTGATGGGCCGCACGAAACCGCAGCGTGCAGTCCGAGCCGGGATCGGTCAATCCCAGGCCTCTCTTATCCTTGGACACATTGCGTTGTGTTCGCATTCATGACTTCGCATTCTTTGTTCAAAATGCAGCTTTGCTTGACCCGCTCCGGGGGCGGTCTCGGTGGCACAGGCTTCTGACCGCAGCAGGAGGACCGGGATGGCGCCTTGTCCCTCGGAGAACTGCGCCGTTTCGATTTCCTCCCGGGAAGAAGTTTGCGGCCAAGGTAGCGGCGAGGGTTCTCACTCTGACATGCGGCCCGCCGGGTTCAGTCTCGGGGCCTTGATCGGGACGGACCGGCCTTCCGGAGGTAACTGCGTGCCGAGGGGTTCGGGAACCAAGTGCCGTGAAGGGGTCACGGGGTGCGCTTTTCGAGGAGCCGGAAAAGAGGGGTTTTTGACAAATGGCGTCTGGGGGGTCACCCTAGGGGCGCAGGCCCATGAGCATTGTCACCAAAAACGGCGATGGCGGACAGACGTGTTTGATGTACGGCATGCGCGTGCCGAAGCATCATCCCCGCATCGAGGCGTGCGGTGCGGTGGACGAGCTGAACGCGGCGCTGGGCCTGGCGCGCGCGCAAACTCCGCCCCGGTGGTTGGCGGAAGCGTTACGACAGGTTCAGCAGGATCTCATTGTTCTCATGGGCGAGCTGGCCACCGACCCTTCTTGCCACGAGCGGCTGCGTCGCGACGGTTTTCCCACGCTGGGACCGGGGCATTTGGAACGCCTGGAAGCCGAGGTCAGGCGGTTGGAAGCGGAACTGGCGCCCCCTCGGGGCTGGGCTTTGCCGGGGGCAAATCCGTTGGCTGCCGCACTGGATTTTGCGCGGACGGTATGTCGTCGGGCCGAACGGCGCGTGTGCGCACTGACGGGTCCGGATTCGGAGCCGCATCGCCAGGCGGTGATGTACTTGAATCGCCTCTCCGACCTTCTTTGGTTGTGGGCCCGGCGGATGGAGCAACCGGACGAAGCCCGCGGCAAGGGTCCCTCTTGACTTGAACGGTCTCGCTGGGGCCGGTTCGAGGGTCGGCAGGCACAGGTGGAGAGTCCCTGCCGGAATCGTGAGGGTTCGGCGCTGACGGAAAGCGAGCAAGGGAGAATCGGCTGCATGACGACCCCGGCGGTGCAGTGAGAACGGAGCGGTACCGGAGCTGCTTTTGCGTAAGGAGCTCATCACCTTGAGGTTCCCGACCGGGTCGCACGATGCACCCGAGCTTTCCCAGGGCTGCATTTCCGTTGGAACTGGACGGTGGAGCTCCGGCGCCGCGGAGGCCCGGCTGCGCCGAGGCTGCAAGCGACGTTTCCCAGAGCAGCCGCATGGCGATCCCTTCCCTCCGAGCCGATCCAGAGTCGGAAAGGTTGGGGGCGGCGGCGCGTGGCGGGTCTGCTCCAACGGAGCGCGGATCCTCCAGCCCAGGGCGATGCTCTGTGCAACTATGTGTCCCCAATTCACCTCCGCCCTGGAGGGGCGCAATTCGAGGTGGCAGGCCCGGCCCTCGCGATGGGGCGCCTCGGGCTGGGCCCTTTCTGGGTGCAGCGGGTTTGGGGACCGGGTTCCGAGGGCGTTGGCCCGGGCGGGTGGACGGGATGCGCCTTCGCGGCGTGGATTGGCCTGTGCGGCCAAGTGGACCGCGGAGGGCGCTTTTCAGTTACTGAGCCCAATTGGACGGGCTGAAGGAATGCCGGTTCCCCTCGGCTTTCGCGGACCGGGGACGCCCGAAATCCTTCCGGAGTTTGGGGCGAGTCCGAAAGCTCAAACACGCGCTTCCCAAGTTCCCGGCGAGGGCCCGCTTGACATTTCCCGGGAGCAGGCGCATAGGTAGAGCGGTTCGGGTGGAAACCGAGTGCACTCGATCGTCGAACGAGAAACTGCGACAAAGAAAGCTTCCCTATGAAAACCCGGTTCGTTCCCTGGACGTTTCTGTGTGTTGTGAGTTGGTTGGCGTGGACGGCTGCCTGTTGGAGCGCCGACAAGCCGGCAGTGGTGGGCAAGTGGAAATGGTCAATCGAGCGTGGTGGTCAGACGATCGAAACCACGCTGACCATCAAACAGGAGGGTGACAAACTCACCGGCACGGTCACCGGTCGCAACAACACGGAGACCCCGGTGCAGGATCTCAAGTTCGAGAAGGGCGAGTTGAGTTT
This sequence comes from Limisphaera sp., assembly GCA_026417315.1. GTDB lineage: Bacteria > Verrucomicrobiota > Verrucomicrobiia > Limisphaerales > Limisphaeraceae > Limisphaera. Next base: position 10,027 of record JAOADM010000003.1, on the reverse strand, counting down.
CAAGGTCACGCGCGAATGGAACGGGCAGAAGATGGTGCTGTCGTACAAGGGCAAGCTGGAAGGCGATACCATCAAGGGCACCGTGGAGCGTGACCGGGACGGGGAGAAAACCACCCGGGATTGGGAAGCCAAACGGGTCAAGGAATAGACGGCTGGTCTTCGGTGCGGTTCCGGTGCCAGGGGGCCCCGGGTCCACTGACCCGGTTGCGGCGCCGGAGCAGCACCGAGGAAAGCCCGCCTCGGCTTCCCAATTTCAGCGGCCGCAGAATGTCTGCGGCCGTTTTGCTTTTCAGTGTGGACGGCGGCGCATCCATCCGCGCCGGGGACCCTCCGGTTTCATCAACCCGCCGGGAGTTCCGGGGCGGCGACCACATGCCGCCAATAGATCGGCAGCTGCGTCGTGGAGGACCAGAACTGCGTCTGACTCGCCACGGGTCCCAGGGCTCCGGCGCGAAATCGGGCCCAGAACCGCTCCAGAATCTGCGCCACGCCCTGAACGTCGTTCGGATGGCAACAACTGTCTCCGTACCCGGCCCGGGCCAGCACATCTGCCATTTCACTGCCGGGTGGCACCAACGCAAGAATGGGCCGGCGCGCGCCGAAGTAATCCACTATTTTGCTGGGCATGAAAAGGTCGTGTGCCGGCGCGACCACCAAGAGCAGGATCGGACTGCGCCGCACCTCTTCGAGGTAACCCTCGTAGTCCAGCAACCGGCCCTGCTCGAAGACCTCTCGGAGCTTCAGGGACTCGAGGAGGGCGTCGTGCTGCGGCAGCCATGGTCCGTGAACCCGAAACCGGGTGCAGCCACGGGCCTCCGGATGGAGTTGCAGGAACCGGGCCAGGCCGCGGAGAAAGGTTTCCGGACTCCGGGCCCCGCGCCAGTCGAAGGTTCCGAAATAGACGATACCGAACTCCGGGTGTACCGCGGGCGGGGGCAGCGCATCGAAGACCTCCGCGTCATAGAAGTAGGGCACATGAGCCGTGCGCGCCCGCGGCACCAGGCCCATTTGGACGTATGCTTCCAGGTTGGAGCACGCGGTGAAGACGACTCGTCCGACCATGTGCAGGGTTGTGCGCTCGAGATTCTCCAAGCGTCTGCGCCAGGCCCGCTGCAGGGGGGAGCGGCGTTTCACGCGCCACTGTTGGGGCGAAACGGGTTCCTGGTAATCGAACACCCAACGCCGGTCCACGGCCGGCGGATGCCGACCGGCCAGCAACATCGAGGCCGGCAGGACCATGGCCAGCGTGCGGTCCGCGGGGCCATGTTGCTCCAGCCTCCGCAGAACGCGTCGCACCCACCCGGCGCAGGCATCGGGAAACATCACGGCCGAGCAGGCGAGGACAACCGCGCGGAACAGGGCCGGATGCTTGCGTGCCCGCTGTTGCCAGCGCAGCACGGGGTCGTCCACCCGGTGGATTCGGAGCCGGGGATGGTGCAGGGTCTCCGCAGCGTTGTCGGGCAGGGCCAGGGAGCTGGTGAACACCTCCACTTCCCATCCCTGGGCCAGGGCGTGCCGGACCACGTAAAAGGGCCGCTTGGCGTTGGCGTGGGTGCTGGGCGGAAACGTGTGAGTCAGGACGTGGAGGCGCATGCAGGGGCCGGTCCGGCCGGCCATGGTGCGGAGCCCGCGGGCTCAATGTTTGTACCAGACGCGGCGGTTTACGTAGTCGGTGTAACTGAGGATGATCTTGGCCACCTTCCACGAGACATGATCGACCTGGTAATCCGGGGGGAGTCGGCAGGGCCCGAACTGTTCGAACAGGCGCACGGTGACTGCGACGCTTTCCACGATGTGGCGCGGATCCAGGCCGGTCATGATGACGGCGCCCTCGTCCATGCCTTCCGGGCGTTCGTGGGCTTCGCGGACGGTCACGGCGGGAAAGCCGAGGATGGAGGATTCTTCGGTGATGGTGCCGCTGTCGGAAAGGGTGCAGTAGGCTGATTTTTGGAGAGCCACGTAGTCGAAGAAGCCCAGCGGCGGCATCAGGCGCACCTCCGGCTGCAGTTTCAGTTTGCTTTGTTGCAAGCGTTGGCGGGTGCGCGGGTGACAGGAGAAGATGAGGGGGAACCGGTATTGACGGGCCAGGGCGTTGAGGGCACGGACCAACTGGCGCAGGTGCTGCGGGTCGTCGACGTTTTCCTCGCGGTGGAGGCTGACGACGAAGTATTGGCGGGGCGTGAGTCGGAGGCGTGCCAGCACGTCGCTGGTCTCGATGGCGGCCCGGTGATAGTCGAGCACTTCTTTCATGGGCGAACCGGTTTTGATCACCCGGTCCGGCGGCAGGCCCTCGGCCAGGAGATACCGACGCCCGTGTTCGGTGTAACAAAGGTTGATGTCGCTGACATGGTCCACGATGCGGCGGTTGATCTCCTCCGGCACCCGCAGGTCGAAACAGCGGTTGCCCGCCTCCATGTGGAACACGGGGATCTTGCGGCGTTTGGCGGGGATCACTGCCAGGCAACTGTTGGTGTCGCCCAGCACCAGCACCGCGTCCGGCTCCTCGCGGGCCAGGACGGCGTCGGCCCGGGCGATGGTGTTGCCGATGGTCTCGGCCGCCGTACGGCCGGCGGCGTTGAGATAATGTTTGGGGCGCGGCAGTCCCAGGTCGCGGAAAAAGATCTCGTTGAGCTCGTAATCGTAATTTTGGCCGGTGTGGACCAGGACATGCCGGGTGACTTCCTCCAGCACGGCGATGACCCGCGAGAGCCGGATCAGTTCCGGTCGCGTGCCCACGATGGTCATGACCTTGAGCGAACTGCGCATGGCAGGAGGCATGCCTCAGGCTTGCGAGGAGGGTTGGGGCGAGCGGTCGGTCGGGCCGGGGCCGGTGGCGAGGACCGGGTCCGGATGGGTATCGGGTCGGGCGGGGTCGAAGATTTCACTGGCCCAGAAAAGGGTGATCATGTCGGTGGTTCCCGTGTTTTCGATGGAGTGGGTGTACCCCGGCGGGATGTCCACCACGCGAATGTCCCGGTCGCTCACCTCGTACTCGAGGATTTCCGTGCCGTGCACGGGTCGGAGGCGAATGCGGCCCTGTCCCTGGATGACGCAGAATTTCTCGACCTTGGTATCGTGGTAGTGGTTGCCGCGGGTGACGCCGGGTCGGGTGAGCGAAACAAACACCTGACCGGCATGGGGAGATTTGATCAGCTCGAAGAGCCAGCCGCGGGGGTCGGTCTTCAACTCGACGGGACGGGCGAGGGTTGCCGGGTCGCAAAATGACAGATAGGTGGCGTGCAGGGCGCGGGTGAAGGGATCGGAAAGATCCGGCAGCCGTCCCTGGGCGGCCATGTCTCGAAACGCCACGATCCGGTCATGCAACTCGCCGAGCGTGACGGTGAACTCCGGCAGCACCTCGGGGCGGTGACAGACCGGCGGATGATCGGGTCGCAGAATCACGGTCTCGAAGCTGCGCACCACGTCGTCCACGTAAACCAGCCGCAGTCGATGGGCGCGGTCGCTGATTTGCACCGGGAGTCCGCGGCTGATCTGGTGGCAGAAGGTGGCCACGACCGTGTTATAGTGGGGCCGGCTCCACTTCCCGAAGACGTTGGGCAACCGATATACATACACGGCGGTCCCCACGCGGCGCTGGTATTCTTCGACGACCTGCTCGGCGGCGCGTTTGCTGCGGCCGTACGGGTTGTCCAGGGCCGCCTGGATGGAAGAGCTGAGCAACAGGACCGCACGCCGGCCGGCGCGTTCCAGGGCCCGACAAAGGCGCCGGGTCAACTCCACGTTCCCGGTCACAAACTCGCTCTCCTCCCGTGGCCGGTTGATCCCCGCCAGGTGCACCACCACGTCCGCCCGGGCAGCCAGTTCTTCCATGCGTTCGGGCGGTGCCGGAAGGTCGAACTCCAGGATTTCGAGAGCCGGCCGCCGCCGCAGGGCCGTCACCAGGTTGCGACCGATGAAACCCGCCGAGCCGGTGACCAGGACGGTTTTCATGGCGGAAAACCCAACCGCGGAGTCGGAGTTCAGACGCCGGCCAGCACCTCGCCGCGAAGCGCCGCCTGGATGTACGGCAGTTGCAACAGCATCTCCTTCAGCTCCGCGTCGGTCAGCCGGCGCGTGTTGGCCGAGGTGTAGTCCTCCATTTGGGCCACCTTGCGTTCCCCTTTCTCGAAGTACAGGGCGTAGTTCAGATCCCGTGTATCCGCCCGAATCCGGTAGTAGCGACCCAGGTCTTCGGCCCGGACCATTTCCTCGCGGTTCAGCAGGGTTTCGTGCTTCTTTTCGCCGTGGCGGGTCCCGATGATGCGGATTTCGTTGTCCGCTTCGAAAATCTCCAGGAGCACCCGGGCCAGCTGTCCGATCGTGGCTGCCGGGGCCTTTTGCACAAAGGTGTCTCCGGGCTGGCCGTGTTGAAAGGCGAACAGCACCAGGTCCACGGCATCGTCCAGGGACATCATGAAGCGCGTCATTTCAGGGTCGGTGATCGTGAGGGGCTTGCCGCTGCGAATCTGACTGACGAACAGGGGGATGACCGAACCGCGCGAGGCCATCACGTTGCCGTAGCGGGTCACACAGATCGTGGGCTTGCGATCCCCCAGCAGCCGCGCCTTGGCCACGGCCACTTTTTCCATCAGGGCCTTGGACATGCCCATGGCGTTGATGGGATAGACCGCCTTGTCCGTGCTGAGCACGATGACGTTTTTGACCCCCTCGGCGATGGCGGCATTCAGGGTGTTTTCCGTGCCGATGACGTTGGTGTAGACCGCCTCCATGGGGTAGAACTCACACGACGGTACCTGTTTGAGCGCCGCCGCATTGAACACGAAATCCACGCCGCGCATCGCGTTGTGGATGCTTTCATAGCTGCGCACATCGCCGATGTAGAACTTCAGTTTCGAGCTGCGCAGCTCATGGCGCATGTCGTCCTGCTTTTTTTCGTCCCGACTGAAGATGCGGATTTCTCCGATGTCGGTGTGCAGAAACCGGCGGACCACCGCGTTGCCAAAGGAACCGGTGCCACCCGTGATCAACAACGTCTTGCCTTTGAACATCTCCACTCAACTTGCGCCCGGGGAACGCCCGCGCCACGGTCCCGTCCCCTGGCCCACGCCGTGTTCGATCCCTGCGACCGCGGGGGACGACCCGGGGCTCGGTTCGCAGCGGCGCCCGAGAAGATTTCGGGGCCCATCGTGCCTCGCATGGTCAGGCGCGGGCCACGCAGTGGCAAGCGCAAAACCGGGGCGGGAACCAGCGGCTGCAGGACCGAGGGATTTTCGCAGCGTGCCGTCCTGTGCCGGCCCGGTCCCGGAACCGGATTCCACGGCCGGAGAGCTCGCGGGCGGGCGCGGCCGCGAGGCCGCGCTTGTTTTGCCCGGCAGGCCGGCGCAGACTGCGGCGCATGAAACGAAGGGGAACCCTGTGGCGCTGCGCGCTGGTCCTCGGCGCAGCCACCGCCGTGGTCGGGGCGGCGGAATGGATTGACCTGTTCGACGGCCGCACGCTGGACGGTTGGCGCGCCAGCGAGAATCCCGCCACCTTCCGCGTTACCGGCGGCGCCATCGTCGCCCACGGTCCCCGGGCACATCTCTTTTACGTCGGTCGCCGGCCGGAGGACGCGGATTTCAAGAACTTTGAATTCGAGGCCGAAGTACGTGCCGCCCCCGGGGCCAATTCCGGGATCTACTTCCACACCGCCTGGCAGGAAACCGGATGGCCCGCTCGGGGTTTCGAGGTCCAAATCAACAACTCGGCCCGCCTACACAACAATTACCTGGAGTTGAAAAAGACCGGCAGCCTGTACGGGCTGCGCAACATCTACAAACAGTTGGTGGCCGACGACACCTGGTTCCGCCTGCGGATCACCGTGCAGGTGCCCCGCGTGCAGGTCCATCTCAACGACCAGTTGCTGGTCGATTACGTCGAGCCGGATCCCCCTGCGGCCCCCGGAAGCCGGCCCGGCCGACGGCTGGGGCGCGGCACCTTCGCCCTGCAGGGACACGATCCGGAGAGCCGGGTTGAGTTTCGGCGCATCCGTGTTCGCCGTCTCCCGGACGAGCCGCCTGCAGCCGTGGAACGTCCCCGGGTGGATGACACCTGGCGGCAGATGATCGAGCTGGGCATGGCCAACTTTCCGCTGGTGGATTTCCACGCCCATCTGAAAGGCGGGGTGACCCTGGAGGAGGTCCTGGTTCACATGCGACGAACCGGGATGAACTATGGTCTGGCGGCCAATTGCGGCGTGGGCTTTGACATCACCAACGATGCGGGGGNCGAGGCCTACCTGACTTCGCTGCGCGGTGCACCAGTCTTCGTCGGCATGCAAGCCGAGGGGCGCGAATGGGTCCGCCTGTTTTCCCCCGGTACCGTGGCCAGGTTTGACTACGTGTTCACCGACGCGATGACCCTGACCGATCCCCAGGGCCGGCGTGTCCGGTTCTGGATTCCCGAAGAGGTGCACATCGGCGACAAACAGGCGTTCATGGACCACCTGGTGAACACCATCGTGCGCATCCTGGAGACCGAGCCGATCGACTTCTACGCCAATCCCACCTACCTGCCGGACGTGCTGGCGGCGGAATACGACACCCTGTGGACACCCGAGCGCAAGCGCCGTGTGATCGAGGCGGCGGCGCGCAATGGGGTCGCCATTGAGATCAACAGCCGACTCGAGCTTCCCAAACCGGATTTCATCCGCCAGGCCAAAGCGGCCGGAGTGAAGTTCACCCTCGGCACCAACAACCCGGATCGGCAGATCCTCCCCAACACCTACGGGCTGCGCATGGTGCGGGAATGCGGTTTGGGCTGGCAGGATATGTGGATGCCCAAACCCGACGGAGAAAAGCCCGTGCAACGCCGCGGGTTCCCCCGATAGGCGCTGAGCCTGCGAAACGTTGTGCGCTCCCGGTCGAAGCGCACCCATGGGGCGCTGTCGATCGCATGAGGCGGGCTCGCCGCTCGCGGCGGCTTCAGGGCCGCGGATGAAACACGGTGGCAAGATTTCCAGTCGGCACCGGCCGAGCCGGGGCGCCCTGCCAGCCACGCTGCCGGAGTTGCATGGGTTGGCGCCTGCGACTGCGGAGCAAAGGCGTGAACGCTTTTGAAGCAGAGCCCCGCCGACCGGAACGCCTCGAGATCGCAGGCAAGTGGCGCATGCAGCGCCAGCAAGCGTTTTCCAACGGGCTCAGGGGCGTGGTGGGCCCGAGGGATCCGGGCGCCGTGCCACCAAGACGGCTGATCGAAGGCATGCAGTCGCAGCCAGAATCACAACCCTCGCGGCGCCCGGACTCCGCAGGGTCCGGCGAAAAGCGGGACGGGTGTGGTCGGGAAAGTGGCCGGCATCGCGGCGATCTGGTGGGCACAGGCAACGACCCGGCGCAGAGCCCCGCACGAGTTGGACCGTCGACCAACTCTGCGCCCAGATTCCTGCGAAGGTGCAACGATCAGCTCCAGGTAACCAGCGCAGCGGCAGCGGGATTTCCGGGCGCGGAACCGGAGGTCTCCGCCATGGGGTCGGACGGTCAACGGGTGGAAACACCCCCGGTTCACATCTGCTCCAGCACTTCCACCCCCAGGGCATCCAGTCCCAGGCGCAGCACGCGGGCGGTTACCTCGCACAAGTAGAGTCGATGGGTCCGTTCCGGCTCGGGGGCCTTGAGCACCGGACAGGTCTCATAGAAGCGAGTGAATCGCCCCGCCAACTCGAACAGGTAGTTGCACAGGTAATTGGGCCGGTAATCCTCGGCCACGGCCTCCAGCACCAGACCGAAATCGAGCAGGTGCCGGCCCAGGGCCAGTTCCTCGGGGGTTTGGAGGCGGAAACCTTGAGCCACGGCGGCGCGGGCGGTTTCGGGGCTCAGGCCGCCCTTGCGGAAGATGCTGGCGATGCGGGCATACGCGTATTGGAGGTAGGGAGCGGTATTGCCGGTCAACGAGAGCATCCTCTCCCAACTGAAGACGTAGTCGCTCTGTCGGTTGGAAAGGAGGTCGGCGTATTTGACCGCGCCCAGACCAACGACGCGAGCGATGCGCCGGCGCAGGTCTTCCGGAAGGTCGGGCTGTTTGGCGCTGACCACTTGGAGCGCACGTTCCTCGGCTTCATCCAGCAGGTCCGCCAGCTTCACGGTCTCTCCGGAACGCGTTTTGAAGGGCCTGCCATCTTCGCCCAGGATTGAGCCGAACCAGACGTGGACCAGTTTCACGCCGGCGGCCTCGGGGCGCCACTTGCGGAACGCGGCGAACACCTGACGGAAGTGCAATTGCTGGCGCCCGTCGGTCACGTAGAGGATTTCGTCCGGGTGCCAGGTTTCGATGCGGTAGGCCAGGGTGGCGAGGTCGGTGGTGGCGTAATTGAAGGCACCGTCGCTTTTCTGGATGATCAGCGGGGTGTCCTTGAGATCCGGGAGGTCGTCAAAAAAGATCACCTTGGCGCCCTCGCTTTCGCGGGCCAGACCGAGCCGGACCAGCTCGTCCACCATGGCTTGGAGGCGGGGGTGATAAAAGCTTTCGCCCAGGGTGTAGTCGAAACGAACGCCCAACCGCTCGTAGATGCGATCGAATTCGGCCCGGGAACGGGCGGTCATTTCCTGCCAGATCGCCCGGTTTTCGGGATCGCCGGCTTGCAACCGCACCAGCTCTCGTCGGGCGGCTTCCATCATGGCGGGGTCCTCCTGGCAGGCGGCATGCACCGTTTTGTAAAGCCGCTCCATTTCGGAGATCGGGTCCCGCGCCAGGTTGTCCGGATCGAGGAACCGTTTCCATCCCAGCAGGAGCATGCCGAACTGGGTGCCCCAGTCCCCCAGGTGATTGTCCGTGATGACGCGATGGCCCAGCTGCCGGAACACGCGCGCAAGGCAGTCGCCCAGGATGGTGGACCGGATATGGCCCACGTGCATGGGCTTGGCGACGTTGGGCGAGCTGAAGTCGATGACGATGGTGCGCGGCTGCGCGGCCCGGTTCACGAAGGGCAGCTCCTCTTCCGCCGCGGCCGCCACGGCATCGGCCACGGCTTGGGGCCGCAACCGGAAGTTGACGAATCCGGGGCCGGCCACCTCCACGGTTTCACACAAGTCCTGTGCTTCCAACCGGGCCAGGACCTCGGAAGCCAGTTGACGCGGGTTGGTTCGGCGCGCCTTGGCCAGCGCCATCAAGGCCGTGGCCTGGTAATCGCCGAATTTGGGATCGGGACACGGCCGCACCTGCACCGATTGCAGATCCGCCTCCGGACAAACGGCCGCCACGGCGGCGCGGAGACGGTCTTGCAGGATGGAAGAAGGCAACTGCATGGAGCCAGAAAGAGGTTCGGTCACCAGGGCAGACAGTCCCGGCGGGATGCGCGGACCGACCGGTCCTTTCCCAGCGCCCCGGCCGAGGTTCGTATCGAATCACTTCTTGCCGCAGTGCTGTCGGATCAACGCCATCATGGTTTCGGCATCCGGCGCCTCCTCGAGGGCCTTGCGGAAGTCGGCCTTGTGCAGGAGCTTGGCGATGTTGGCCAGGGTGTGGAGATGTTTCTGGAACTGTCCCTGCGGCACCAGGAAGAGCATGACCAACTTGACCGGTTGGTTGTCCAACGCCTCGAAATCCACGCCGTGGCGGGATCGGCCAAGGGCGCCCACCACTTCATGAATCAGCTCAGTGGAGGCGTGAGGGATGCCGATGCCGAAGCCCATCCCGGTGCTCATGGACTGTTCGCGGCGGCGCACGACCTGGGCGATGGCTTCGCGGTCTTCGCTGCGAATCTTGCCCGCCGCCACCAACACGCCGAGCAACTCGTCAATGGCCTGCCAGCGATCCCGCGCTTGCAAGTCCGTGACGATCTGCTCCTTGCTCAAGATGTCAGCCAGATCCATAACCGTGGCAATCAGTCGGTGCATTTGGCCCGAAGATCGGGGCCTTGGCAAGGGTGAATTCGTCTCCGGCCGGGCTGCTCGGAGCCCGATGCGGAAAGGTGGCGGGGTCGACGTCGGGTCCGGACCCGTTTCGTCGATGTCATGAGGGGTCCTGCCCAGAAGACCGCACGGAGACCCCGTGCCCGGGCGCCCGCCAAGGGGTGGCCACTAGAGACGCGGAT
>JAOADM010000039.1 GCA_026417315.1 Limisphaera sp. | reverse complement strand
CGCCGAGTCGGCGAAAATGTTCGCGCGCCAGGGCACGGATGGCCCGCGGCGAGAGTTCCCCTCCGAACACCCGTTGGAGATTCCGCAGTGCCACGCGGCGGTGGCGCCCGTCCAGCCACCAGGCCAGGCCGCCACCCCACCGCCCCAACCGGGCGACCAGTCCCAGGGGCAACGCCTGCAGCCCTGCCACCAGAGCGCGCGCCACCAGGTACAAAAGCGCCTCGCCCATTATTGAAAGCAGATCCGTCGGACGCAGTCGCGGAAGCTTTCCGCCCCGTCGATGATCTCGATTTCCACCCGCATGAAGTAGATGGGCAGATCGCGGCGGTCCAGCTTGGGAAAGCGGACGGCATCTTTTTGCGTGGTGATAATGGCCTCGGCGCCGCGGCGTTTGCCGCGGTTGATCACGTTGAGCACCTCCTGGAGGGTGAATCGGTGGTGATCCGCAAACCGCTTCGAGTACACCAGGCGCGCACCCAGCGTCACCAGGCTCTGCTCGAAACTCTCCGGTTGGGCAATGCCGCTCAGCGCGGCAATCGGACGATCTTTCAGGTACGGGAGTTCCAGCCGTTGCCCGGTGAAGACGTCCTCCAGGTAGAGGGGACGATGCACGCATTCGATGATCGGGGCGCGCGGATTCAGTTTCCGGATCAGCTGGCGCAGTTCCTGGGTTTTGCCGTTGCTCTTGGTGATGAAGACGGTGCTGGCCCGGGCGAGGTGCGAGGGCGGCTCCCGCAGCGTGCCGCGCGGCAACAAATGTCCGTTGCCAAAGGGCTGTTGTCCGTCCACCAACACCACGTCGTGGCGCCGACCCTGCAGGTCCCAGTACTGAAATCCATCATCCAACAGGAGGGTGTCGCATCCGAACCGTTCCACCGCGTACCGGCCGGCCTTGACGCGGTTCTTGTCCACCAACACCACCACGTCGCGGAGATTGGAGGCCAGCATGTAGGGCTCGTCTCCGGCCATTTCGCTGTCCAGCAACAGCGACCTGCCATCGGACACGACCCGGGGCGGGGTGGTGTCCTCGCGGAACAGCAGTTTGTCCAGGAGCCATTCATGGAACGGGCGCGGCTTGGCGCGGTACCCCCGCGAGAGGATGGCCACGTTCCGACCGGCATCCCGCAGTTCCCGGGCAAACTTTTCCACCACCGGCGTCTTGCCCGTGCCCCCCACGGTCAGGTTGCCGATGGCAATGACCTGCACTCCGACGGTCGTGTCCCGCAAAATGCGCACATTGTAAAGAAAGCGCCGCAGTTTGACGGCCAGACCGAACAATTTCGAGCACGCCAGCAGGAACCCGCGGGTGAGCCGGGCGCGCCAGTCGTGGCGCTGCTCGAAGATGACTTCGAGCACGAACGTTTCCAAAGCCTCGGCCCAGATCCGCAACCGCTGTCGCATGGACCGCCAATCTGCCAGTCTGCCGCCCGTGTCGCAAGCAGCCCACGGTGCTTGACCCGGTGGGGCCTGACCGTACCATCCGGCGCAGCGCGATGAAGAGCAGAGCAATGGTGGGAGGGTGGTTGGCGGCCTGCCTGGTGGCCATCAGCGCGGGCGGGGCAGAGCTGGTCAACGGCATTCGTGCCGTGGTGCACGACTCGGTCATCACGCTGGAGGAGGTGAACCGATCCGTCATTCCTGCGCTGGGCCTGTTGCAGCGCCAGTACCGGAACGACCCGGAAACCTTTCGCCAGAAGCTCAATCAGGTGGTCGAGGAGAACGTCGAGCAACTGGTGCAACGCCAGCTCATTCTGCAGGACTGGCAGCAGTCTGGATACCAGCTCCCCGAGGCCATCGTGGAGGAGGCCGTCAATGAACGGTTGCGCGAGCAATTCGGGGGCGACCGCGTCCGCATGGTCAAAACCCTTCAGGCCGAGGGGTTGACCCTCGAACGGTTCCGGCGGCAGGTCCGCGAGCAAATCATCGTCGAGATCCTGCGCAACCGGAACATTTCCCGCGAGGTCATCATCTCGCCGCACAAGATCGAGCAGTATTACCGGGCCAATCAGGACAAGTTTCGTGCCGAGCCGGAGGTGAAACTGCGCATGATTGTGCTCAACAAGCGCAGCCCGGAGGATGCGGCCCGGGTTCGTCAACTGGCCGCGGAAATTCGCTCCCGCATTCTGGAGGGGGCCGATTTTGCGGAAATGGCGACCGTGTACTCCGAGGGGGCGCAACGCGCCCAGGGCGGCGACTGGGGCTGGGTCGAGCGCTCCGTTCTGCGGAAGGAGCTGGCCGACGTCGCGTTCGCCCTGCCGCCGCGCACCTGCAGTGAGGTGGTAGACCTGCCCGAGGCCTGTTATCTGCTTTGGGTGGACGAGGCCCGGCCGGAACGCATCCGGCCGCTGAGCGAATTGCGCGAGGAAATCGAGCGCACGCTGGTGGTCGAGGAGCGGGCCCGGCTGCAAAAGCGGTACGTGGACAAGCTCCGCGCCAAGACCTTCGTGCGTTACTTCTGATTCGCGCGGGACCGGCGGGAGTCGCCGGTTTCTCCCATGCCCTTGCGCATTGGTATCACTCTCGGCGACGTTACCGGCATTGGGCCGGAGGTCACGGCCAAGGCGTTGGCCCGTCTCCTTCAGCATCCTTCCGAATTGCCCGCTCCGGTGGAGTTTGTGGTCTTCGGCGATCCGGGGCATTGGGTTCCCTGGGCGCGGCATGTCGGGCTCACCACGGATCGAGTCCATGCCAGAGCCGGGAGTCCCGCCGAGCCGGCGATTCGTGTGCTGAACCCGCTGTCGGAACCGTTGCCCGACCGGTTGCCGTCCGGAGACGCGCAGGCCGCCCGGGCTGCCGTGGCTTGTCTCGAAGCCGCCGGCTTGGCGTGTCTGCGCGGAGAACTCGATGCGATCGTCACGGCCCCGGTCAACAAAGAGGCCATCCAACGCGCCGGCATTCCGTTCGTGGGACAGACGGAATTTCTGGCCGCGCTGGCGCAGGAACCGGAGCCGGTGATGATGTTGTTGGGCCCGGACGCCCGGGGGCGCTGGCTGCGGGTGGCGTTGGCCACCGTGCACATCGCATTGAAGGAGGTTCCCCAACGACTGACCGGGGCCCGGGTCCTGCGCACCATCGCCTGCGCGGTCGAGGCCTGTCGGATGCTCCGATTGCCGCGCGCCCGGGTGGCCGTCTGCGGGCTCAACCCGCACTGCGGCGAGGGCGGCGCCTTCGGCGACGAGGAACAGCGGATCATCGCGCCGGCCGTCGCGCGGGCGCACGCCCGGGGCTGGGACGTCGTCGGACCTTTGAGCGGGGACACTGTGTTCTACCACGCCTTACAAGGTCGCTTTGACGCTGTCGTGGCCATGTACCATGACCAGGGGCTGGCCCCCCTGAAGGCCGTGGCGTTCGAGACCGGTGTGAATTGGTCGCTGGGCCTGCCCTTCATCCGCACCTCTCCGGATCATGGCACGGCCTACGACATTGCAGGGCAAGGCAAGGCCGATCCCACCAGCATGGGGGCGGCGCTCCGGTTGGCGCTGCAACTGGCTGCGCATCGGGCGGAGGCCGCCGGGTGAGTGCCCGGCTCCCTCGGACGGGTCGAGATCCTAACGGCCGTTGGAGCCCGGGGGCTCGGGAGGCTCCGGGTCGGCCCCGTTCAAGGGCGGTTCTTGAGGCGGCGCCGATGCGCGGCTTTCCCGCCGTCTTTGGCGAAAGAATTCCTGCAACAGCGCCCGGCATTCTTCCGCGCGCACGCCGCCGGTGACTTCGCAGCGGTGGTTGAACGTGGGAAACTGCAGGAGATTCAGCACCGTGCCGGCGGCGCCGGCCTTTACGTCCGCCGCACCAAACACCACCCGCGCCAGGCGGGCATGCACAATGGCTCCGGCACACATCGGACAGGGCTCCTTGGTCACGTAGAGGGTGCAGTCGGTCAGACGCCAGTCGCCCACCGCGGCTGCCGCCTGCGTCAGGGCCAGCATCTCCGCATGCGCGGTGGCATCTCGCAGCAGTTCCACCTGGTTGTAGGCGCGCGCGATGATCCGGCCGGCACGCACCACGACCGCCCCCACCGGCACCTCGTCGGCCGCCAGGGCTCGTCGCGCCATGCGCAACGCCTCGCCCATGAAAAAGGCGTCGCTCTGCAGATCCAGGACGGGCTCGTTCATCCCCGGGAAGAAACGGCGATGGCTGCACCGATCCCGCAGGCGGGGCGCGATTCTTCCAGAATCCACTCGTGCCGCCCATCCGGGTGGCAATGGCAATGAGCCGCGAAAAACCCGCCGCGGTGTTGCCGGAACCAGGGCCAGATGCTTTGTCGGTCCGTTTCGGGCAGCGGCAGTTGCATCAGCTCTTCCCAGCGGAAGAAAGCAAACCGGCCCTCCTCGTGCGGGGGCGGCAGTGTCCGCAGCCGCGGTTTCACCTCGAAGAGGAACATCAGCCAGTGGGCTTGTCCCTGGTATCCGTGCTCGCTGACCAGGCCCGTCAGGTGCAGATCCGACGGCGACAGACGCAGCCCCAGTTCCTCGAATGCCTCGCGACAAGCGCAGGCGTAGGGCGATTCCCCCTGGTCGGTCCGCAACTTCCCGCCACAGGGACTCCACAGTCCGCGGTTCGGTTCGCGTCGTCGCTCCATCAGCAACAGCTCGTCCTGCTCGTTAAAGCAGTAGAGCAGCGTTGAAATCCGATAGGGCATTCCCATGCCACCTCAACTGGCCCGAAGCCGGGCCGCCGGGTCAACCGTAAAATCGCACCTCCGATCTCCAGCGGCGCATTTTCATATTTGAGGCGCGGATTTGACGGATTCGAGGAGGTGCCCTTGTCTGTCGGCTTCGCCGTGAGGGGCGGGCCCGAAAGGCCCCGAGCCATCGCGGGCGAAAACCTCAGGCGCGATGGCGATCGCATTTGCGGCGCCGGGGCTCCCGCCTGCGCCAACGCTGCAGGCGACGATCCTCCAGGGCGGCCCCATGCCGATTCATTCCCATCCTACCCCTCGAGGGTTGGAAAGGCCACGCGACGGCAGCGCAGCTGGTGCCTGCCCCATTGGGGCGGGGATTCACCTGCCCAGAGCAGCGTCCCAGGTGACCGCGTTTCCGCAATTCGTCCCACCTTGCAGGAGGAGAATTCCGGGTGGACAGGCCCGGCCCCCGGCAATGGGCCTGCCCGGGTGGCGCCCTTTGCGGGCCTGGCGAGCCTGGGGGACGGAGCTCCCGAGAGGGTCGCCGCCGGGTCGAGGGACTCGCGGTCGTCCGCGTTATGGCCGGAGAAATCCGGATCGGACTTGCGGTCTTCGCTGTGGGATTGGTCCGCGGCAGCGCTTCCTTGCTGCCCTTTTCCGGCTCTGCTATTCCCGGCAGGAGTTTTGACAACGGGACGGCTCGGGTGCGTCCAACCAGTGTCGATGACAAGCGCAGAAACTCGGACGGGTCGGGTGCGCCTGGATGGAAAGTTCTTCCGACTGGGCTCCGACAAGTTTTTCGTCAAAGGCGTGGCGTACGCTCCCATGGCTCCGGACGCCGAGGGCCGGCCTTTTCCTCCGTCCTCCACGGCAGCCCGGGATCTGGACCTGGTCCGGGCCCTGGGCGCCAACGTGGTCCGCGTGTACACCCCGCCGCCCCGGTGGTTCCTCGACCTGGCCGCCGAGCGAGGGGTGTACGTATGGGTCGATCTTCTGTGGCCGCATCATCTCTGCTTCTTGGACACTCCCGAGCTGCAACAACGGGCCCGGGACGAGGTCCGGCGTGCCGTCGAACAGTGTGCCGGTCATCCGGCCGTCTTCGCCTACTGCGTCGGCAACGAGATCCCTCCTGACATCGTGCGATGGTCCGGCCCGGAGCGGGTGAGTCGGTTTCTCGACGGGCTGGTGGCCATCGTCAGGGCCGTCGATCCGGAGGTTTTGTGTACTTACGCGAATTATCCCCCGACGGAATACCTGCAGGTGAGCGGCGCCGATTTTGTCGCCTTCAACGTTTACCTTCATCACCGGCCGGCCTACCGGAATTATTTGGCACGCCTGCAAATGCTGGCCGGAGACCGACCCGTGGTGATCAGTGAGTGCGGCGTGGACGCCCTGCGCGAAGGATTGGACCGGCAGGCCGAGTTGTTGGAGTGGCAGATCGAGGAGGCTTTCCGCTGCGGCCTGGCCGGCATCGTTGTGTTCAGCCTCACGGATGAATGGCACCGGGGCGGTCATCCGATTCTGGACTGGGCCATGGGATTGACCACGCGGGATCGGCAGCCGAAACCCGCGTTTGCCACGGTCCAACGCCAGTTTCATCGCGCGCCTCTGTTCCCCTTGCCGCGCGCACCCCGCGTATCAGTCGTGGTGGCCAGCTACAACGGCGCCCGGACCCTGCCGCAATGTCTGGCGTCGCTGCAGTGCCTGCAGTACCCGGATTACGAGGTCATCCTGGTGGACGACGGGTCGACGGACGAAACCCCGGCCGTGGCCGCCCGGTTTCCCGGCGTGCGCGTGATCCGGCACGAACAGAATCTCGGACTTTCCGCCGCTCGAAACACCGGAATCGCTGCTGCCACCGGCGAGATCATCGCCTTTACGGATGCGGATTGTCGCGCCGACGAATTGTGGCTTCACTTCCTGGTGCAGGATCTCGTGCAGAGCCGCGCCGTGGGCATCGGTGGGCCGAATTTGTTGCCCCCGGACGATTCGCCCGTGGCCGCGGCTGTGATGGTTTCGCCCGGCGGCCCTGCGCCCGTGCTGCTGACCGACCGGCAGGCGGAGCACCTGCCCGGCTGCAACATGGCCTTTTACAAGTGGGCCCTGGAAGCCGTGGGGGGATTCGACCCCGTTTTCCGAAAAGCAGGCGACGACGTGGACGTTTGCTGGCGACTGTTACAGGCCGGTTATTCCCTGGCGTACTCGCCCTCGGCACTCGTCTGGCATTACCGACGGTCCACCGTGCGCGCCTACCTGCGCCAGCAGGCCGGCTACGGAGAGGCCGAGGCGCTGCTCATGCGAAAGCATCCCGAGTACTTCAACCCGTGGGGTGGGGGCCGGTGGCGCGGACGCATCTACGGGGCCGGCGCCGTGGGCGTGTGGCTTGGCCGACCTGTGATCTATCATGGCATCTTTGGCACCGGCTGGTTTCAAACCCTTTACGCCGCCGAGCCGGCCGGCTGGTTAATGCTCCTGACGACTCTGGAGTTTCACCTGCTGGTCACTCTGCCACTGGGGCTTCTTGGTTTTACTGTGCCGTTGCTGGGTTGGTTGGCCTTGACGAGCCTGACGCTGTCGGTGGCGGTCTGCGTGCTGGCGGCCGCACAGGCCCCGCTGTCCCCGGCAAAGAGACGCTGGTGGTCCCGCCCGCTGGTGGCCCTGTTGTTTGCGCTCCAACCGGTGGTCCGGGGATGGGCGCGATATCGCGAACGGATGCCCTGGCGCCTGCGTGCCCACCGGCCCGTCGATTCTCTCGAAGCCGTGGCCCTGCGCCGGGGGCGGTTCCGGTTGGACCGCGTGGACCTCTGGAGTGAACGAGAGGTGGACCGCGTGGCCGTGCTGCATGCCATCATGGGTGAGTTGGAACAGGCCGGATGGTCGGTGCGACCCGACACGGGCTGGAGTCCCTACGATTTCGAAGCCGCTGCAGGTCCGTGGGCCGCGGTGCGCGTCGTCAGTGCCATCGAACTCTATCCGGGGGGCAGACGCCGACTTTGCTTCCGACTGCGCCCGGTGTGGTCGTTGGGCGCGCGGGCCGCGTTCATGCTGGCCCTGCTGGGCGGGCTCACGCTGGCAAACGCATCGGGACCGGCACGACCACTGTCCTGGGTGTGGCTGGTGGGCCTCCCGGGAGTCGCGGCCGTTTTCCTGCATCGACAGTGCCGGCGACTCCAGAGCATGCTGGCCGTGTTTCTCGACGAGTTTGCCCGGCGCCGCGATCTTGTCCGCCTGCCGTGGCGATCCGTCCCTCGGCGCTTCCGGTGGTTTCAACCTCGGAAATCAGCTCCGGGACCCTCGCCTGCGCCGTCCCCCCCGGATTCTCCGTTTGCGATACCCGAGCCGGGCTCTTCCTCGTCGTCAAAAGCTTCGTAAGCCCGGGCGCCGAAAAAGTCGCCGCGTGGCCTTGCCCCGCCACCCGCTATCATGGCTTGGGCCGGCATTGGCCCAGCGGGTTGTCAGCGGCGCAGCCCACGGATCACATTCGGGTCTTTGCAGAGAAGGGCCCGATTCGACCGGCGCGGCTCGTTCCCAGCGCTCCTGAAACCGTTTGGAGACGGCCACACGCGAAGGCATGGTCGTCCCCGGCCGCAATGCCGCGGCGAATCCACGCCCTGGGCTTCCGGCAGGGAAACAAGCCATAAAGCGCAGACTCTCCTGTCCCGGGCCGTAAAGCGCACGCGCGGATCAGTGCGCGCTGAAATGCACAGGTGCTTCGCGGCTGCCCCGGAGTCGTCGCCCGCTGCCGGGTTTCACCTGTGGTTTTTTGCTGACATTCGGGCTGCCGTCATTAGGCTGCGATCGCATATGAGACACTTGATTGGGGGTCCGACTGAAGTCGCCAGCGGCAGCCGATGTCCCTCCCCAGGTGCCCGAATTGGCCGGGGCCGGCGTTTGTTGTTCGTCCCCCGGGCGCTCCTGCTCCTGGCCCTGGGAACCCTGCTTTCGACCGCACAAGTCCCGTTCGTTTACGAGAGCCCGCTGGAGTTCTTTGCCTCGGGCGATTTCGACGGGGACGGCCGGATGGACCTCGTCATCGTGGACAAGTCGAGCGGTAAATGTCGTTTCGCCTACCAGCTCCAGCCCGGTCAATACACGTGGGCCGAGGACAACCGGGCCAGTGGCGTGCGCGGCGTCACCGGCATCAGCGTGGGCCGACTTCTCCACCCGCAGCGCGATGCCTTGGCCATCACCTCCGCGGATGCCAACCTCCTGGTTTTGCTCGAAGCGCCCTCGCCAACCATGGCCTCCCAGCCGCGCGAGGTTCCCCTGGAGGTCATGGGGCCCAACGTGGTGCTGGCTTGCGAGATCGGTGGAGAGGGAAACACCCCGCTGGCTGACCTGATCCTCGGCAGCATTTACAACAGCCCGGATCCCAATTTGATCACCTTGCTGCGCAACACGGGCACGCAGCTCCGCAGCTGTCTCTTATACACATCT
>JAOADM010000038.1 GCA_026417315.1 Limisphaera sp. | reverse complement strand
GCGAGGTGGGAAACGGCGACGCTCAAGAGGCCAACCGCCAGTCGGCAAAGGAAGCCGTGCGCCGGAGCTCGGGGGTCGCCGGCGCAGCGGCGCCAGCGGAAGGCTCTGAGTGGTGCGGCCCCCGGATTCATAACGGCAGCGTTTTCAGTATGCGTTGCCGGGGACGGCGAACAAGCCCGGCGGATGCGCCCGGACCCGAGTTCGGCAGCGCGGGGCCGGCCTGACCCGGGCTTGCCTGCTGAACGCGGGCGATCGCGGCGCTTACCGGGTGGAGTCACGTGGGGCGCGGATGGGAGCGGTGCGGGGGGCGGGTGACGACGGTGGGGCGTTGGTGTCTGAAGGCCGGGTTCGGAAGGCGGAGCGCAGGAGCCAATGACGTTTGAGTCCCTGAACGAACTCGTCGGCATGGCGGATGGCATCGGAGATGTGGGCGAGGAGGTTTGTATTGGCTTCGACCTGCTGGCGCAGGCTGGCCGTGATGGCGCCGAGGTGTTCGAGGGTGGACAGAAGCTCGGTGGTGAGCTGTTCGACAGATTGGTCTGCGCGGGCCAGGAGTTGGGTGGCGTGCTGGAGCGTGGCCGGGGCCGAAGCCAGGATTTGGCCAAGGTTGGTGCGGGCGGGCGGGTCCAGCAGCCAGGCGCCCAGGGCACCTTCGCCCCGGAGTTGGGCGCTGAGTTCACCGAAGTTGGTGAGGGCGGGGCGCAGCGCGGTCAGGGTTGCGTCGAGGTTTCGGGTCAGTTCGGTGGCTTGGGCGAGGGTGGCCCGGACGTCGTTGGTGAGGGCCATCAGACCGGGCAGGGCGGCCTCGACCTGGCGCACGAGTTGGTCGAGCCGCTCGGTCAGTGCGGGCGTTTCCTCGGCGCGCAGCCAGTACGGTTTGGACTGGGGCGTGTAGGGGTCGAACCGACCTTCCCGGTCGTTCCAGATGCCGGTGAAGAAGCGGCGCGTTTCCCGCGTGTCCAGCAGCCGGACCCGGGTGCGACCGATTTCCTGAAGGGTCCGGATCACCTCGGGGCTGAGCGGCGATTGTGCATGGACCAGAATCTGGGGTGCATCCGGCGCGTAGATGTCTTCGGCCAGTTGCCACCGGGCGGGATCGGGAAGTTCCGTCAACGCGGCCACCGGGACATCGCGCAGCGGATGGAGAATGTAGGTGGCCGTGCCGCCGGTGCCCTTGGTGACCTCCAGTTCGCGTTTGCCCCAGAGATCGGCCGGGGTGACGCGCACCCGGGAGCCGGTGGTCCAGAGATACCCGTGGTAGGGCGCCCGAACCTCGAATTCGACGTAGACGTTGTAATAGAAGTCCTCCGGCGGCTGGGCCTCGATGCGGGTGATGCGACCCACTTCGAACCCCATGAGTTTGACCGGGTCGCCCACCCGCAGGCCCGTGGCGCGGTCCAACAGGGTGAAGTAGCGCGCCTTGATGACGAACCAGCCCTTGCGTTGGGCCGTGTGGTACGCGTAGTAGCCGAAGCCCAACATCAGCAGGGCCAGCGCCAGGAGGACGAACCAGCCGGCGAGCCGTTCCAGCCGGCTGAGTCGGGTGCGCAGTTCGGGTGTCAGATCCTGCAACGGCATCGTCTGTCGAGTTGGCCGGGGCGCGGGGCGGCCCGCGGGGCCGGCCCGGGCACGACGATTTCAGAAACCCGCCGGGTCGTCAACGCGGGCCCGGCGACCGGCGGGACAGCGCGGGTACCACGTGGCCTCGCAATCGTGAAGATCGAGGTCATGAGAGGCTCCAAGAAGAAAAGCAACTTCGCAGGCGGTTGTATGACGGAAGGAGCGGCTTGAAGTCTCCGAGGAGACCTTTCCTCGGGGCGACCGGCGATTCGGTCCGCGCGCCGAACCATGCGCGTCGATTCATGCCGCTTTCGGGGAGGGCTCCGCCCCCGCGCAAAGCGGCAGGCTCTCTGCGCTCGGCCACGGACCGGGTTCGCTTCCCCAACCCGGTTCATAAACCCTTTGCCGTTGGGAGCTCAACGAACGCTTTTCTCTGGCCGTGCGTTGCTGCCGGTCCCGGTCGAGCCGACGCGGCCTCGTGCCACCGTTCCGTGACGTGGGGAGTTGTGATGCACCCGGCTGTTTGCGGCCACCGAACGAGGCAGGCGTGACGGGAGCGGGGTCGGGCTGGGTCAGGGGTGCCGCTGTGCTCGGACGCGCAGAGAGAGGGACGGAATCCACCGGGCTGCGGCGACCGTCGGATCCGGTTTTGGCATGGACGGGCCGGGTTGGCATACTGGCGTCGTGAACGACCTGGCGCTTTGGGCAATCGGGGTGGCCGTGGTGGCCACCGCCGGCAGCTTTTTCTTCGCGTTGGCGGAAACGGCCCTTTTCTCGCTCAGCAAGTGGCAGGTGCGCCGCCTGGCCGAGGCCCAGGGGGAACGCGGGCGCCAGGTCGCGGCCTGCCTGGACGCCCCGGACGATCTGCTGGCCACGATGGTCCTGGGCAACACTCTGGCCAACGGGGCCTTGCTGGGCGCGGGCTTGTGGATGGCGGTGACGGGGCATTGGCCCTGGGGCTGGACAGTGGCCGGAGTGTTGCTGGTGGCCCTGGTGTTGGGCGAAGTCCTGCCGAAGACCCTGGCCGTGCGGCGCCCGGAACGGTGGTCGGTGCGGATCATCCGGCCGCTGACATGGATGCACCGCGGATTGCGGCCGTTGCACCGGTTGGCGCAGCGGATCAACGGGACGCTGTTGCGATGGTGGTTGCGGGAGGCGCCTCCGGCCGTGCCCGGTCTTTCCGACGAGGAATACCGTGAGCTGGTGGAGCTGGCGTATCGTCAGGGCACGCTGGCGCGCGGCCAACGCGACTGGTTACTGCAAATCATTAGCCTGGACCGTCGGATGGCGCGGGAGGTCATGGTCCCCCGGGCGCAAATGAGCTGGATTCGCGACGATTTGTCGGTGGAGGAGATGATCCAGGAGGCGCGGCGCCGGCGGTACCGTCGCCTGCCCATTTACGACGAGGAAGCCGATACGGTGGTGGGCATTCTGAACGTGCGTGCCTTCCTGCTCGATCCGTATCAGGATCTTTCCGAGGTGATCGAGTTCCCGTCGTTTGTTCCCGAGACGATGAATCTGCTGCAGTTGCTGCAGAGCCTGCAGCGGCAGGGACGCGGCATGGCGATTGTGCTGGACGAGTTCGGGGAAGTGGCCGGTCTGGTCACGCTGGAGGACATACTGGCGGAGGTGGTGGGCGGCCGGCGCCGCGCGGTGCTGAGGCGGATGCGGGTGGAACGGCTGGGTCCGGGGCGATGGCGCGTGGACGGTTCGGTGCGGCTGGAGGAGTTTCGACAGGAGTATCCGGCGCTGGGAGAAGTCCCGGAGGTGGAAACCATGGCCGGACTGATGTTGAGCCGGCTGGGGGTGGTCCCCGCCCGAGGGGAATCCGTCGTGTTTCGCGGGTTGCGCATGACGGCGGAGGAGGTGGACGAACGACGGGTCCGGCGGATCCTGGTGGAGCAGGTGCGCCGATGACCCCGTGGGGCGGTCGCCGGGGGCAGCACAGGAGGCCGGGACGATGAGCGCAGACGGTGGCGTGTGGGCGGGCGTGGTCGTGGCACTGGCCGTGTCTTTCCTGTTATCCGGGATGGAAGCAGGCCTGTTTGCGTTGAACCGCCTCCGCATCCGGCACCAGGCGCGACAGGGCCGCAGCTCGGCGCAGCGGTTGCTGGAGTACCTGGAACGGCCCGAGCGTTTCCTCTGGACCATCGTGGTGGGGAACACACTGGCCAATGTCGTGGTGCTGGGCTGGATGTTTCTGGAGGTGCATCGGTGGACGCGCGGATCCGTCGCCGGCCTGGCCGTGGGTTACGCAGCCGGCGTGTACCTGTTTTACACGTTCTTCGATTTGTTGCCGAAGATGTGGTTTCGCACCCGGCCCAACCGGCTTTGCACGGCATGTGCCCCGGTGTTCCGCCTGGTGGACCTGCTGTTGCGGCCGGCGGTGTACGGACTGGAAGCCGCTTCGCGCCTGCTGCTGCGCTGGACCGGCGGCCGGGCCGCAACCGGCCGGCTGTTCGGGAATCGCGAGGAGATGCGAGCGATCATGCTGGAATCGGCCCAGGCCATGACCAGCGCGGAGCGGGCGATGATCCTGCGGGTGCTGGAGCTTTCGACGCTGACGGTCCGACAACTGATGCAGGATTGGGATCGGGCGCCCTGGATCTCGGCCGAGACCCCGGTGGGCCAGCTTCTGGAGCGGGCACGCCGCGAGGGATGGTCCCAGGTGCCGGTGCGCGGTTCCGGGGCCCGACGGGATTCGGTCCTCGGCGTGGTTTCGGTGGACCACATCCTTTTTGCGGGGGAACCGGATCCGGACCAGTCCGTGAGTGGATGGTTGGAGCCGCCCCTGTGTGTGGAGGAGAATGAACGACTGGAAGTGGTGCTGCGCCGGATGCAGGGCTCGGGTCAGGTCCTAGCCGTGGTGCGGGACGGCAACGGCCAGGCCGTGGGGGTTCTGCGGCGCGAGGACATCCTGAGACTGATCTTCGGGGAGTTGCGCTTGTGAACGAGTCGTGGGGCTGGTTCGTCGTGTTGTGGAAGCTGCTGGCCGTGGCGGCGTTGGTGCTGCTGAACGCCTTCTTCGTTGCCACGGAGTTTGCGCTGGTCAAGATCCGGCCCACGCAACTGGCGCCGCTGCAGAGTCGCGGGCAGCGACGGGCCCGGATGGCGTTGCACCTGGTCCGGCACCTGGACGCGTACCTGAGCGCCTGTCAGCTGGGGATCACGCTGGCGAGTCTGGGGCTCGGGTGGATTGGGGAACCCGTGTTCGCGTACCTGTTGCAGCCGGTATTCCGCTGGTTGGCGGTGGAAAGTCCGGCGGCGCAGGAGACCCTGGCGTTCGGGGTGGGGTTCAGTGTGATCACCTTTTTGCACATCGTGGTGGGGGAGATGGCGCCCAAGTCGCTGGCCATCCGTCGGGCGATGCCGGTGAGTTTGTGGGTGGCCTATCCCATGCACTGGTTTTACGTCGCGATGTACCCGGCGATCTGGCTGCTCAACGAGAGTGCCCTGTGGTTGCTGCGGTGGGTGGGGATCGAGCCGGTGGCGGAAGGGGAGGGCATTCGCTCCGAGGAAGAACTGCGGCTGGTGCTGGCGGCTTCCCAGCAGCAAATGGGGGTCTCGGCCTTCAGTCGGGAGCTGGTCCAGAACGCGTTGGATTTGCGCCATCGCGTGGTGCGCGAGGTGATGCGACCCCGGCAGGAGATTGTCGCCCTGGACACGACCGCCAGCATCAGCGCCTGTCTGGAGGTCGCCCAGCAGTCCCGCTACTCGCGGTTTCCCATCTGCGACGAAGGCGACCTGGACCGCACGCTCGGGGTCATCCACATCAAGGATCTGTATGCAATGCGCCTGAAGGCGCGCACGGCGGCCGAACTCCTGCCGGTGGCGCATCCGCTGCTCTACGTGCCGGAGACGGGCAGCCTGGAACGGCTGCTGCGACTGTTCCTGGAGCGACGGTTGCACATGGCCATCGTCGTCGATGAATACGGCACGACCGTGGGATTGGTCACCCTGGAAAACGTATTGGAGGAGCTCGTGGGCCCGATCCAGGACGAGTTCGACCAGGAAAAGCCCGTTCTGACGGCCGTGGGCGAGGGCGTCTGGGAAGCGGCGGGCACCCTGCCGCTGCATGAGTTGAGCCAGCTTGTGGGCGAGCCCATTCACGCACCGGGCATCGCCACGGTCAGCGGCTGGATTACGCGACAACTGGGCGGGTTTCCGCAAAGCGGGGACACGGTACGCCTGGGCAATTGGGTCCTGCGTGTGCTCGAGACCGAGGGCGGTCGTGTGACGCGCCTGCGCATGGAACGTGGTGCGGAGGAGGGAAAAACCCCGGCCCGGCAGGGCGCTTCCCCGGGCAGCGAGCAGTCACCTCCGGCCTCCTCGTGAAAGAATCGAGTGGGGAGGAGGCCTGTGGCGGGCCGATGGGCAGACTGCGGTCGAGGGGAGCCCCCGGCCGGTCCCGCCGGTAACCGAGCAGTGGTTGCCCGCTTCCGGCCCGGCTTTTCCGCCCGGCTCGAGTTGCCCTTCCCGACCTTCACTCACCTCGGGGAGGGGATTGCCCCGCGGGTCCGGCCTTTACGGTGGCAAAGCGGTTTTTCACACTGGGCCGCATGCTGTTGCTGGGCTCTCTGGCCTGTCTCATTGTGGGTTACCTTTTGGGCTCGATCCCCACGGGCTACCTGGTGGCCCGGGCCCGCGGGGTGGATTTGCGCCAAGTGGGAAGCGGGAACATTGGCGCGACCAACGCATTTCGTGTGCTGGGCAGGGGCCCGGGACTGGTGGTGCTGGCGGGGGCCGCCCTGAAGGGCTACCTGGCCTGCACGGTGGGTTACCAGAGTTGTTTGAGGCTGCTGGAGGCCTGCGGGGTGGCGGCCGGGGCTTCCGAGGTGGCTCGCGTAATGGCCGGCCTGGGTGCGGTGCTGGGCCACACGTACACATTTTGGCTCCGCTTTCGCGGGGGCAAGGGCATCGCGACCAGCGCCGGGGTGTTTGCCGCCCTGGCGCCCTGGGCGTTGGCGGTGGCTCTGGCGGGTTGGATCCTGGTTCTGGCCTGTTTCCGGTATGTGTCCCTGGCGTCGATCGCGGCCGCCGTGCTGTTGCCCGCCATGGTTTGGGTCATGCGGGAGCATGCGTTTCTGTGCTGGGTAACGACCCTGGTTGGGGTGCTGGTCATCGCGCGGCACCATGCCAATCTGAAGCGGCTTTGGCTGGGAACGGAACCGAAAGTGCAGTGGCGCGGAGGGCATCGGGCATGAGAATCACCGTGTTGGGGGCAGGAGCCTGGGGAACGGCGCTGGCACGGATGCTGGCCGAACGCGGTCACAAGATCACCTTGTGGGATTACTTTCCGGCCACGCTGGATGGGATTCGACAAGCAGGCAGCAACGAACGGTACCTGCCCGGGGTGGTCTTGCCGAAGGGACTGGGCCTGGAGCCGGTGGCGGATCGGGCCGTGGATGGAGCGGAACTGGTGGTGGTGGCCAGTGTGTCGCGGGCGTTTCGTGCCGTGACCCGTTGCCTGGGCGCGTTCGACGGCGTGGTGGTGAGCGTGACCAAGGGAATCGAATTCGAGACGGGTCTGACCATGTCCGGTGTGTTGCGCCAGACCGCACCGCGCGCGCGGGTGGTGGCGCTGTCCGGGCCGTCCCTGGCGTTGGAAGTGGCGCGCGGGGTGCCCACGGCCGTGGTAGTGGCCAGTGAGGACACCGAGGCGGCCCGCCTGGCGCAGGCATTGTTCCACGGACCGACGTTCCGGGTTTACACCAGCAGCGACCTCGTGGGGGTGGAGCTCGGCGGCGCCCTCAAAAACGTGTTCGCCATCGGTGCAGGTGTCTGCGACGGGCTGGGTTTTGGCGACAATTCGAAGGCCGCCCTGGTGACGCGCGCCATTGCCGAGATGCGACGCCTGGGGGTGGCCTGTGGCGCGCGGCCCGAGACCTTCTCCGGCCTCAGCGGCATTGGCGACCTGATGGTCACGTGTTTTTCGCCGCTGAGTCGGAATCGGCAGTTTGGCGAGCGGCTCGGCCGGGGCGAGTCCGTCGAGCAGATCCTGGCCACCATGACCGCGGTGGCGGAAGGCTATCCCACGGCCCGGGCCGCGCATGCCCTGGCCCGCCGACTCGGGGTGGAAACGCCCATCATCGACGAGGTTTACGCCATGCTCTACGAGGGCAAGGATGTGCGGCGCGCGGTGCAGGACCTTCTGGCGCGCGAATCGAAACCGGAAGACTGAACCCGGGGCGCGCCGGCGTGACGCACGGGCCGCAGCCCGACGCCCTGTCGGGGGCCGGCGGCCATCGCGGCCGAAACGTCATCCACCACGCCAGCCCCCTGGTCGAGAGTTGGAATCCACGGCCGCTGTGCTACGTTGAGCGCCGACGCTTGTTCCACAACGGAGTCGGGACCATGAACTGGAAGACACCAGACCTGCGAGTTCATCCGCCGCGAAGCCCCCGGGTTCGGTTGGGCGGATACGTGATTTTGCCGCGCATGTTGGACAAGGGGCGGGCCCTGCTGGCCGGCACCAACGGCGAGTACAACTACAACTGCCCCCTGGATCAACAGTTCCTGACCTTCACCGGGCTGGATGCCGAGGCCTTGAAGGCGGAACTGGCGGCCGGCAAGAGCGACGCAGAGATCCTGGCGTGGGTGCAGGCCCACGCGCGGCCCCGCTCCCCCGCCGAGATTCTGGCCTGGTCGGCCTGGCAGGAGCAACGGGCCCCGGACAACCCGGAGGCACGGGCTTTCTTCAACGAGATCCACCAGAAACTGGCGCCCCATCGCACGGACATCGTGACGTGGTTCGATTTGCTCGATCTGGACGATTACGTGAGCTTTGGCGGCCGTCCTTGAAGGACGCGCACCGACGTCCGTTTCGGAAGGGAAACTCCATGGCGCCCGAATGTGAACTGCCCCGTTTTCAGCCCTCCTCCGAAGAGATTCGGGCCTTGTTGGCCCGCGCACGCACGATCGCCGTAGTGGGTCTGTCGGACAAACCGGATCGCGACAGCCACCGCGTGGCGCGGTATTTGCTGGAACACGGTTACGAGATCATTCCGGTGAATCCGAACGTCCGGGAGGTCCTCGGACGCCGTGCCTACGCAGACCTCCGCGAGGTACCCCATCCGGTGGACATCGTGGACATTTTTCGCAGGCCGGAGGCGGTGCCGGAGATTGTCGAAGCCGCGATTGCGCGCCGGGACGGCGCTATTTGGATGCAGGAGAGTATCGTCCATAATGCCGCTGCGGAACGTGCCCGGGCGGCGGGGCTGCTGGTGGTGATGAACCGCTGCCTCCTGAAGGAACATCGGCGGTGGCGGCAAGAAAGCGGCGCGCAAGGTTGAACGAACCAAGGCCCCTCGACCCGCTCACGGCGCGGGTCGGCGCGGGCTCCTTCCGCCCCCACAGGGGAATTGGCAAAGCGCGACCGGCATCCGCGGGTTGCGCCGCTGGCGAGGTGCCGGTGTTCCGGTCCGTCATGCCTCCCCGCTTCGCCCGGTCCGAGAGCTCGGCCTGTGGGCGGACAGCTTGGGAAACAAGCGTTCGCGCGCCATACAATGCTCCTTTCGATGATCCTCTTCGACAGGAACGGCGTCTGAAGGATTCCGGGAATTCCGCGTAACACCCCCGGGATGGTTCGCTGCAACGCCCACTGAGGTGCGGCGGCTGGATCGGACTGGCGGGTCGCTTCGGCCCGCTTTCCACTGTTCCGTTTTCCCCCGGGGGTCCCGGCCGGCCGCGCAGAGCAGGAACGAGTTCCCGAGGTCGCCCGGACTCTGTTGAATAAGCGAGGCGGCGCGGCGTCAGTAATTTTTTGGACTTGGAAAGCCTCGGGGTCGTGGCGGAACCCGGTTTCTTTTTGCGCATGCTGAGATGGTCTTGTAGGTTGAGCCGTACAGAATCGAACCATGAAATACGTTTGGGTCCTCTTATTCGTGGCAGGGTTGGGTGCCGGAGGCTACTTCATCTGGCGCCAGCAGGCGACGGCAGGGGCGGCTTCGAGTCAGCCGCGGCGGCCGACCACCGCGATTGTCATTCAGACGAACATCAGCTTTGCGGTGAATGCGGCCGGCGAGATTACCCCTGCGGAGCAGGTCTCCGTGCGCCCCGAAATCACCGGTCGCATCGAGCTTTTGCCGGTGGACATTGGCGACTTCGTAAAAAAGGGCGACCTGCTGTTCAAACTGGACGACAAGGAGCTGCAGCAGCAACGGGCCTCGAATCTGACGGCGGTCGAACGGGCCCGGTTGGAGCTGGAAAAGGCGGAACGGGATTTGCGCCGGGCCGAGCAGCTTTTGGCGGATCGTCTGATTTCCCAGGAGCTCTACGACGACACGCGCACGGCGTATGAACTGGCGAAGAACTCGCTGGCGCGGGCGGAGCGGGAGCTGGCGATCGTGGAGGAGCGCCTGACCAAAACCGAAGTGCGGGCCCCCTTCGATTGCACGGTGCTGACGCGGCCGGTGTCGGTCGGGCAGGCCGTCTCCGGATCGGGCGGGGTCAGCGGCGGCACCGAGGTGCTCACGATTGCCGATCTGAGCACGATGGTGATCAACGCGCACGTCAACCAGGCGGATGTGCCGCGGCTGCACGTGAACCAGAAGGTGGAGGTCACCGTGGAAGCCGTCCCGGGCCTGGTGGTCACCGGGATTGTCGAACGGATTGCCCCGCAGGCCACCATCCGGAACAACATCAAGGGCTTCGCCACCCGGATCGTGTTGCGGGACGTCGATCCGCGCATCCGACCCGGCATGACGGCCAACATCCGCATCCCGGTGGCCTCGGCCTCCAACGTCACGGCGGTGCCCTTGTCCGCCGTGTTCACGGAAAAGAATCCGGAAACCGGCCAGTACGAGCGCTTTGTGTACGTGCGCAAGCCGGACGGCGCGGTCGAGAAGCGCAACGTCAAGGTGGGCGTTTCGGACTTCTTTTACGCCGAGATTCAGGAGGGCCTTTCAGCCGGGGAAGTCGTGATGTTGGAGATGCCGCGCGAGGAGCGTGAACGGCGGGCGCGGTTGGCGGCCGGTCAGGGTCCCGGTGGCGGGCCCGGTGGACCCGGCATGCGACCGGGCGGCGGGCCCGGGGGCGGACCGGGCGGACGGCCGGGGGGCGGCCCCCGGCCCGGCGGCGGAGGCGGGCCGCGACAGGGCGGCTGAACCCGCGCGGAACGGAGGCGCCATGGCACTGGTGGAACTGCGCAACGTCAGCAAGATCTATCACCTCGGCGGCGAGGAAATTCGCGCCCTGGACAACGTCTCGCTGGACATCGAGGAAGGGGAGTTCATCTCCATCATCGGCCCGTCCGGCAGTGGCAAATCCACCCTGATGCACATCCTGGGCTGTTTGGACACCCCCACCAGCGGCACGGTGAAGTTGGACGGGATCATGATCCAGGACGCCTCACCGCGGGAACTGGCGGCCATTCGCAACCGCAAGATCGGCTTCGTGTTCCAGTTCTTCAATCTGCTGCCCAAGCTGAACGTGCTGCAGAACGTGGAGTTGCCGATGATCTACAGCGGCGTGCCGGCGCGCGAACGACACCGGCGCGCCATGGCGGCGCTGGAGGCGGTGGACATGGCCAACCGGGCCAAACATCGCCCCAGTCAGCTGTCCGGGGGCCAGCAGCAGCGGGCGGCCATCGCACGGGCGCTGGTGAACAATCCGCGCATCATCTTTGCCGATGAACCCACGGGCAATCTCGACTCGCACACGGGCGAGACGATTCTGCAGTTGTTCCGCCGGCTGAATGCCGAGGGCCGGACCATCGTCCTGGTGACGCACGATCCCGAGATTGCCGCGGTCACCCCGCGGCGCATCGAAATCCGGGATGGACGCATCGCGCCCAAGCCGGACCTCCGACTGGCGGGTTTGCAGACCAGGCAATGAACCGCACTCCCCAACCGGATCCAGTTGCGAAGACGCGCTCCGTGTGGTCGGCCATGGGTCCGACCCTGGTGGCGGGGCTGCGGGAGATTTGGGCGCACAAGTTTCGATCGCTCCTGACGATGCTCGGCATCGTGCTGGGGGTGTCGAGTCTGGTGGCGATGTCCGCCCTGGTCACCGGCATGGAACGGGGGGCCAAGGAGGCCCTCATCGCCATCGGCGGGTTGGCGCGCATTCGCATCGAGCCGGCGGAGCTTCCGGCCGAGCAGCGGCACTTGGCCGACCAGGCCGTCGGCATCACCTTGCGGGATGTGGAGGCGCTGGAACAGAACATCCCGCTGGTGACGCTGACCTCTCCGGAGATGCGCATCCCGGTGACGGTCTCGGCCAACGGGCGAACCTTTCGGCCCTGGCTATGCAGTGGGGTGCGACCGGCGGCCCTGGAGATGTTCGAGCACCGCATTGCCCACGGTCGGATGTTCAACGAGATCGATGACGAGCTGGCCCGGAATGTGTGTGTCATCGGCACGGCGACGCGGGACGAACTCTGGGGCGCGCCGGAGGACATCGGCCGGGAAATCATCCCGGTCGGGGAGACCCTCTACATCAACGGCGTGCCGTTCGTCATCATCGGCATGTTCGAGCATTACGAAAGCGAACAGGAGCGGCGCGAGCGGGAATTCCGTCAGCGGCAACAACCGCAACCGCAGGCGCAGACCGGCCCGCAGCGGGATCGGGGGTGGGGACGAAGACCCGGCGGATTCGCCTTCCGGCTGAAGAACTCGACGATTTACCTCCCCTTGAACACGGTCTGGATGCGGTTCCGCGGTCTGGTGGCGACGACGGGGTTCGGTCCACCCCGCTTGCAGGCCACGAACGTGGTGCCGGACCGGGCCGAGCCGGTTCTGTCGAGTTTGGAAGTGAAGCTGGCGTCCATCGAGGACCTGCCCGAGACCCTTCAGCAGATGCGCAATGTCCTGATGGTGACCCACCGGGGCATCGAGGACTTCCAGTTTCGCACCCAGGAGGAATGGGCCGAGCAGATTGAAACCTTTGTGCGCAACGCGCGCATCAGCGGGGGCCTGATTGCCGGCATCAGTCTCCTGGTGGGCGGCATCGGCATCATGAACATCATGCTGGCCAGTATCTCCGAACGGGTGCGAGAGATCGGCATCCGAAAATCCGTGGGTGCTTCGGACGGTGACATTTTTGTGCAAATCCTGGCGGAGTCCGTGGTGATCTCCGTGCTGGGCGGGTTTTTGGGGATGGGCGCGGCCCTGGGCCTGGTGCGGCTGGTCAGTCAACTGTCGCCCACGGGCAACGAGCCCATCGTGACGCCGTTGGCCCTGGGGGTGGCGTTTGGTTTCAGCGTGGTGGTCGGCATCCTGGCCGGGCTGTACCCGGCCGTGAAGGCGGCCCGCCTGAATCCCATCGAGGCCCTGCGTTATGAGTGAGTTGTGGCGTCAGCACCGGTCTGCGGCCCTGATCGCCCGCGGGAGGTTCCAACCATGACCCTTTGGACGTCCTTTCTGGTGGGGCTCAAAGAAGTCTGGGCCCACAAGATGCGGTCCCTGTTGACCATGCTGGGGATCATTCTGGGGGTTTCGAGCCTGGTCGGCATGGCGGCGATCATCAAGGGCATGGAGAACGGCATGAAGGAGACGATGATCGCCATGGGCGGGGCGGACAAGGTGCTGCTGGAGGAGAGCGACGTGCCGGCCGAGCAGGAACATCTGGCCGATCAGGCCCCGGGACGGACCATGGCCGACGTGATTGCCCTGCAGGAGACGGCCCCGCTGATCCGGCTGGTTTCTCCCGAGATGCGGGTGAACAACGCCATCCTGACGCGCGGGGGCCGCATGACGGTACCGAGTGAGTGTGTGGGCGTAACGGAAGCGGCCCTGGAGATGAACCTCCACACCGTGGCGCACGGCCGCTTTTTCACGGAACTGGACCAGGAACTGGCCAATCCGGTCTGCGTCATCGGCACCGCGATCCGCGACGACCTGTTCGGCTCGCCGGAACGAACCGGACGGGAGATCATCCCCATCGGCGAGACCATCTTCATCAATGAACAGCCCTTCACCATCGTGGGGATGTTCGAACATTACGAAAGCGAACAGGATCGCCGACGGCGCCTGGCCCAGCAACGACAGGGCACTCCCGCCGTGGCCGGTCCGGAGCGGGCTCGGGGGTTCGGACGCGGCAACTGGGCTTTCGAACGCAAAAACCGCACCGTGTACATCCCGCTGAAGACCGCCTGGCTGCGGTTCCGCGCCTCCTCCGACCGTGGCGGCATCCCCGACCCGCGCCTGACGGATGTCGATTTGAAAGTCGCCAGCCTGGACCAGCTCGAGACCGCTCTGCAGCAGGCCCGCAATGTCCTGATGCTGACCCACCGGGGCATCGAGGACTTCGAGTTCCGCACGCAGGAGAACCAGGTCGAGAACATCAATCAGCAGATTCGCAACGCCCGCATGAGCGGCGGCTTGATTGCGGCCATCAGCCTGCTTGTCGGAGGCATCGGGATCATGAACATCATGCTGGCCAGCATCAACGAGCGGATCCGCGAGATCGGCATCTGCAAGGCGGTGGGCGCAACAGGGTTCGCCATTTTCACACAGGTCTTGATCGAGAGCCTGGTGGTCGCCCTGCTGGGAGCGGCCCTGGGCGTGCTGGTGTCGTTTGGGTTTGTGCATGTCCTGTCCTGGGTGACCCCGACGGCCAACGAACCGGTGATCACGCCCATGGCATTGCTGGTGGCCGTGGCGTTCAGCGCCGCCGTCGGGATTCTGGCCGGGCTGTTCCCCGCTTTCAAAGCGGCACGGCTGCACCCCATTCAGGCGCTACGCTACGAATAGAAAAGGTCCACCCCCTGCCGTGCCCCCTGGCAGCAGACCCGGGGGCTGCATGTTCCAACACAAATGGGCGGGACTCCGCGGAAGGGCCGGTTCCACGGATCGCCCGGCCCGGAGCCGCAGCCTACCAGACGCGCGCCCAGATCACCTTCAGATAGCGGCCCTCGGGGCAGTTCGACATCACCGGATGATCCGGCCCTGCGCCGGTCCGATCCAGGCTTTGGAGTCGTCGGTTCAGCCGGTGCACGGCGCGACAGACCCATTGTTCGAAGTCTTCCGCGGTGACCAGGCCGGAGCAGGAACAAGTGACCAGCAGACCGCCCGGGGCGACCAGCGCGGCCGCCAACCCGTTGAGATCTTCGTATCGACGCCGGCCCTGCTCCCGTTCCTCCCGGCTCGGCACAAACTTCGGCGGATCGACCACCACCACGTCCCATTGCCGGCCGTTGCGTTGCATTTGCCGGGCATAGCTGAAGGCATCGCAATGGACCCACTGGACCCGCACCTGGTTCAGGTTGGCATTGCGCCGGGCCCGGGCAATGGCTTTCTCGTCTAGGTCCACCCCGGTCACGTCTCCGGCCTTCCCCAGCACTGCGGCAGCCAGGGCGAATCCGCCGGTGTAACAGCACAGGTCCAGCACGCGCTGGCCGGGCCGCAGAAGCCGGGCCAGTCGCACCCGGTTGTCGCGTTGATCGCAGAAGAACCCCGTCTTGTGGCCCTCGGCGAAATCGACTTCGTAGAGCACCCCGTGTTCGCGAATCCTGACCCGCCGGGGCGCGGGATCGATCGGAGATTCCGGAGCCGGGATTCGCTCCACGCGGCGGGCGAGCTCGCTCACCTCCACGACCGCGTGGCGCGTACCCAGGCGCCGGTGGAGATGGGGCAGCCACTGCGGCAGCCGCTGCCAGATCCCCAAACTGTGGACTTCGATGCTGAGCACGTCTGCGAGCTTGTCCACGATGAGGCCGCTGAGACCGTCTCCATCGGAGTGCACCACGCGAAATGCGTCCGTAACCTCGGGCAGCCGCAAAACCTCCACACGCAGCTCCACAGCACGATCGAGCAATCTGACGAAGTCTTCTTCGGTAAACGGTTGCGGGCCGTGCTGCAGCATCCGCAGCGGCACTCGGGCGTGCGGATTGTAAAGGCCGGTGCCAAACCGCCGGCCCGCCTTGTCGTACACGGTCACAAGGCTGCCGGGTTGAGCGTCCGGGGAGGCTTTCGCGATCATCGCCGGGTAAAGCTGGGTCGAATAGCTGATGTACTTCAGCTGGACCCACGGCCGGATCCGCTCGGCTTCGGGAGTTCCGCCGACAGGCGGGGTGGGTTCGGTGGCAGACGCCTCCGGCTCGGCGGTTTGCCTGTCAGGCAACGACGCCGGCGTGGTGGGATCCCGAACCTCGCGGGCTTTTTGGGTGGTCGCGTGTTTGCGCATGCTGCCGAGGATTTTGCGCCGAGGTGCGGGCCTCGTCCACCCGAACGAACGCGGCCCGGGGCATGTGTCGGTTTCGGCGGCCGACAGAGCCCGCGGGCAGCTCCGCGCGCAAACCAGACGGGCGGATTCTTACCACCCTCGGTTGACCCGCAGGCGATAAAGTCTGCCCTCTGGCGTTGCGGTGGTGAGCGAAATGGTGGAAACGCCCGGGGCACCGGTGCTGGGCGCCGACCAGACCTCTTGCCAGCCCTCGGCGGGGCCTGCGCCGGGCAACGGCCGGGCCTCCAGAGTGTACTGGCGGTCGGGGACGGTGCGAAACGTGATCTCGACCTGGCCGGGGCGTGGCGCGATCTGGAGCGTGAACCGCGCGCCCGAGTCGCGGGGATCGGTACCGGCGAGGAATTCTGCGAGGTTCGGAGAACCGTCGCTGTCCGGATCCTGCGCGGCATCCTCGGAGTTGCGCGGGTCCATGCCGTGGATGCCCTCCCAGGGATCCGGCAGTCCGTCCTGATCCGTGTCCACGAGGAACGAGCCCACGGGCAGCAGGGCGCCGAGAGTGGCTCCGTCGGTTCCTGCCCCGATGGCCGGGGAGTCCGGCTGCAAGCGAAAATCTTCCGCCAGCGGGTTGCGGAATCGGGGATCGGCCGACAGGTTCCCCTCGCCGGGCCACGGCGCGGGACCGTCCGTGTCCGAATGATGCAGGACGAGGGAGGACAGATCGTCCAGGGTCACGGGCGAGCCGTTCCCCCAGAGGATGTTGTTCCACGCGACCGCGTGGCCGCCGCCCTGACCCGCGGTTTTCTGGTAGAGATGGAAGCCGTGCCGGGTGCGGGTGACGGTGTTGTGGACCAGTTCGGCCGTCGACGAATCCTTCACCGCCACGCCGCTGTCCACGTCATGGATGACACAGTGGCGCACCACGATGTTGGTGGAGCGTTCGCCGATGGAGACGCCCTTGTCGAAGGGAAAATCGTGAATCCAACAGGCCTCGACCACCACGCCCTCGGACTCGCTGCCGAGGTCGATGGCGTCGACATTGGTTGCGGCGCCATGTCGCAGGGTGCAGCCGCGGATGACCGACCCGGGGCCGGCCGCGTCGAAGTCGATTCCGTCGCCGCGAATCCGTTCGAAGAGGCTGTCCTCAATGACAATGCGGCCATATCGGAAGAGGGTTTCATAAAAGTTGGTGAAATGACAGGCGCGCACGTGGGTAAAGGCGGCCCGCTCCGCGAGCAGGATGGGGGTGCCGCTCGTGCCGGAAGGGAAGTCGCGGAACGTGACGAATTCGAACCGGCCTTGGGCGCCGTTGCGGACGGCGGTTTGGCCGCCGGCAATGTCAGTGTGGCGCACGAGGAGTTCGGCGTTCGTGCCGGAAGCGGTCAGGTCGGCCCAATCAGCACCACTCAGCGGGAGGAGTTGGATGCGCCGGTCGGGGGTGCCGAGCAAAAGGATTCGCCCGCCGGCCTGGGCCCGGAGGGCCACGTTGCTGCCCAGGTACACCTGCGTGCCCGGCTCGATCGTCAGTGTGAGATTGGCGGGCACGACCACGGTGTTGGTCAGGTGCACCGGACGGTCGGCGGTCCATGTGGTGTTGGAGAGGAGCGTTCCGCCCCAAACCAGGGGGGCGGGCAGGACCGTCCAGGTCTTCGAGACGGTGGGGCGGTTCGTGTCCTGCCACCTGCCGGCGGAATCCAAGCCCAACACCCGCACGGTGTAGCTGCCGGGGGGCAGATTGGACAGGACGATGGGGACCGCATCGTCGAACAGGGTGGGACCGTAGCGGAGGCTGTTGGTCAGCGGGAGGACTTCGCTCCAGGGCCCGTCGTTGAGTTGCCAGCGATAGGCCACGATTCCGGGGCCGGCCACGCGCAGCACTGCCCAGTTCTGTGTCGTCGGCGAGGCGGGTTCACCGGCCACGGTGGCCCCGGGCGGCACCAGTGCGCCAAGATCGAGGCCGTTGGGTCCGGCGCCGCGGGCCGGGGAGTCGGCCTGCAGGGCAAGGTTGCTGCGGATGTTTTGCCATGTCATCGGCTCCGCCAGACTCACGAACAATGGGTCGTTGGTGAAATTGCCCTGGCCGGGCCCGCCGGGGAACTCCAGCGTGGGCAGCAGATTCGACCGGACCAGCAACCGGGTGAAGGTATTGGTGAAGTTGAGGAACAGGCGCTGGTCGGTCACGTCCCAGATGATGTTTCCCTCCAAAAGGGCCGCCGCGCCGGGGGTGACCCCGGAACGGGGCTCGTAAAAATTCACGACGGCTGCCACCGCGGCGGCCGGTGCGTTGGTGCGGATGCGGACGATGGTGTTGTTCTGGAGCACGGCACTGCCGCCATCCTTCAGGAGGAGGGCGTGGTCGCAGTCATAGAAAATGTTCCGCACGATCATGAGCTCCGAGGTGTTCGTGCCGTCGGCCCCGGTACTGATGGCGTTGGCCGTGCTGGAGCGCGCGGCGTCCTGGTGAACGTGCAGAAAGAGGTTGCCCTCGATGTGGGCGTCGGTGCCGTCCAGATCGAAGCAATCGTCCACGGCGCCCAGAAAGACGTTGTCGAGTAGCTGCAAAATGGGGCCGGGCCGGTTGCCGCCCGTGATATCCAGGATGTCGTTGTATCCGGTGGTGGTGCCAAAGACGTTGCCCTGAATGACGATGTGGCCGTTGGGCGGCATGCCACTGATGTGGACAAGCTCGTCGTTCTGAATCGAAGGCAACCAGCAATTCCGCAGAACCAGGGAACACTGGGTGAGGTCGAGCAGCTGCACCGTGGTTTGAGACCACACGATGTCTTCGAGGTAAAGGCTCGTCTGGTTGCCGCGGATGGTGCCCGTGCCGGCCGCGTATTCGATGTCGGCGTGCGTGATGCGCGATTCGTGGGCACCGGCGGTGAAATCGAGGCGGCTCCAACTGGTGGCTCCGGTGGCTTCGTTGCGGGTGAACCGGATGCGTTGGCCGGGCGTCCCTTCAGCGATCAGCCGGCCTTGAATCGTCATGCGGAGACCCTGGTTGAACCGGACCTCGACGCCGGGCTCGATGGTCAGCGTGACCTGGGGCGCGACGGTCAGGTTGTTGGTGATCACAAACGGCGCCGCGGCAAGGGTCCAAACGGTGGAGTTCGTGAGCGTGCCGCCCACCTCGGTCAGGGCCGGCCCCGACCACGGAACGAGGAAACAGGCGAGCAGACCGAGGACCGGCCTGGCGGTCGAAGGTATGGAGCCGAGGGAAAGCGGAGGCCGAGTTTTCATGGTTCAAGTTGGACCTGGAGGCGATAGAACCGGGGTTGGATCGGTGCCCGGGGATCGACGAGCTGAATCGTTTCAGGAAGTTCAGCCACGAGGTTGGTCCATGCGTACCAGGGACCGGTCGGTCCTTCGTCGCTGCAGAGCACGTGGTACCGGCGCCCCGGCGCGGCGCGGAACGTCAGCACGAGGCCGGAGGCGTTGGGGTGTCCCGCCGTGAGGTACAGGAAATCGGATG
This sequence comes from Limisphaera sp., assembly GCA_026417315.1. Lineage (GTDB taxonomy): Bacteria > Verrucomicrobiota > Verrucomicrobiia > Limisphaerales > Limisphaeraceae > Limisphaera. Next base: position 4,566 of record JAOADM010000038.1, on the reverse strand, counting down.
GGTCCCGGGGATCGCTTCCGGTCACGAACTCGGCGCCGTTGGGCTGGCCGTCGCCGTCGGGATCCCCGTTCCAGCCGTCCATGTCCGTCCCCCTGCGCGGATCCAGACCGTGTTGGCGTTCCCACCAGTCGGGCAGCCCGTCCGCGTCGCTGTCGGTTGCGGTGGTCCGACCGGCCGAGGGCAGGTCGGCGATCCAGTACAACGGTTCGTTCCCGAAGCCGGCCAGGCGGGTTCGCTGGAGGGAGATCCCCGCGGTGAAAAGGTCCAGCGGCCAGGGGGGCTCGGACTGGTACTGAATGCGCTCGACCAGGACATGGGGCACAAACCCGGCGTCGGGACGGGGTGGCAGTTGCGGAGGATCGGGTTTGTAAAGCTCGAGGATGCCGGCGCGTTCATCGAGTTCTCCGGACCATGGTCCAAGAATCGGCACGGGGGCGGGGACTTCGTAAGTGGCACGGAACCAGGCGAGCTCCTCCGGCTGCGTTGCCGGATCGAAGTCCACCACTAATGCGAGGCCCCTGGGCGGCAGGCTGAATTGCGGGGGGAAAACAAAGTCAATCGAGCCGGCCAGACGCCATCGGTTGGTGGGGGCGTCGGGATCGTAAAGGAGCAGGGGCTGGTCACTCAGATTGCAAAGTTCCACGAACTGGCCCGAGCCCGGGCGCGTAGAATCGAACTTTTCGACCGGTCGGCAGTGAATCTCGCTGATCACCAGCGGCCCCACCAGGGGTGCGGAGTTGGGCGCGCCCCGACCGGTGCGGAATTCCTCCAATGTGGATGGATTGTCCGCCCCGAACGACCTTTGCCGCAGCGCGACGAATTCCTCGCGCCAACTGGTCCGAATGCGGCCCAGGGAAACCCCGTTGGCGGCGGCCCCGAATGCCGCGCGGGCCCGGCGCCCGGTCAAGGAGCCATCCGGGTTTACCTCGCTCAATACCACCTCGCCCCCGTGGGCGGAGTCGAGTTGGAAGGGCACGAGCGTGTCTTCCTGGAGCGGATTGCCGAACTGGCCCTCGTAAAACACAACGAACCCTCCGGCCGGCAGGACCGTACCCGGCGGAATCCGGTATTTGCGCGGCACGACCGGGTCATCGCTGAGGTACCAGCCGCTCAGGTCCACGGGTTGATGGGATGCGCTGTACAGTTCGATGGCGTCTTCCAGAGGCGGATCCGTGTGGGTGAGGATTTCGTTGATTCTCACGGTGGGCAGCAGCACGTAATTCGGTCCGCCCGGACTGGCCGTGTCCGGAAAGGCAGCGAACGCGGGAGCGCCGTCGGGAAGTCGGCCCTGAGTCTCCGCGAGGACCTGCGGCCCGTATAAGATGCCGTCGATCTGCTGACCGGTGGACAGATACAGACCGATCCACCCGCCCTCAGCGGCCAGTCGAAACCGCGCATGATCCGCACCCCCTGTCTGGCGACCCTCGGCATATACAAGCCAGTAACTCTCGGGCCCGATGTACGAACGAGCAGGGAAAGGCGAGCGGGCGCGGTCCGTGGGATCGTCACTCAGGGCCATCCCGCTCAACTCGACCGGTTGCGGTTCGGGGTTGTAGAGTTCGATCCAGTCCTCGCCCTGGTCGGGGTGGGCCATCCACTCGTTGATTCGGACCCGGGCGGGATTGCCCAGGCTGGCGGGGACGTTGAGGTCGCCCGGGGTGGGCAACGCCAGAAGCCAGTCCCCCATTCCGTCGGGGATTCTGGCCAGGCTGAAGTCCGCGGGCTGGGCGCCGTAAAACACCGCATCGAGCACGGCACCCCCTTGCTCCGGTGCGTTGAACAGGTACACCGCACCTCCGGCGGCGGCCAGGCCGAAGCCCGTGTTTTGGGCCGAGGCCGGCAGGTCCGGATCACACCACACGACGAGTCGCTCGCCACCCCCCAACCGCGTCCCCGGCGGAAACACCCATTTCCGCGGCTGCCGCAGGTCATCCGAAAGACTCAAACCCGTCAGATCCACCGGATGGACGTCCGGGTTCAGAATCTCCACCCAGTCGGCGCTGCGGCCAAGGTCGTTCGTGATCCGGCTGTTTCGGGCCTGGAGTTCGTTGAGCACCACCAGGGCAGCCCCGCAGTTGGTTAACGTGCGAACCGCCACAACGCTCAAACCCCAGACAATATCCGAACTGTTGGTGGCCTGCTGATGCACGGAGACGGCCACCGTGTTGGTACCCTGCACCACGAGCGAAGCCGGCAGAAAAAACGACTCCGGTTGGGTGGCCTCGTCCGAGGAACCCGGCCCCCCCGTGGCCAGGGTGGCGGGACTGACAGGGCCGTCGGGCATGCGGATGCGCACGGCTTCGCGGCCGTTGAGATAGATGACCGCTCCATCGTCCAAATGGGCCGAGGCCTGAAAGAGGAACACGTCAGGGGCGTTGGTCAGCAGAAAGGTCGTGCGAAAATAATAGGCATGACCGGGCAGCAGCCCCGAACCGGCAGGGGGCCGGCGCGGATCCTGCAATAACGTGTTGACCAGACCAGTGATGGCCGGGTTGCTTTCGTAGGCCAGCAACCCCGGGCCGACCGCCCAATGGGAATCGTCGTAATCCGGCCGGGCCCAGTCCTGCGTGTCGAAACCGGCCGTCTGCTGGTAACGCCAGAGATTGGTGTAGGTGAGCAGGGGGATGGAGAGTACGGTGACCACGCAGGGTGGCGGGCCCTCGCTGTTGGCGGCACCCGGGGTCGGCAACGTGAGATTCTGAATGGTGGTGCCGCCGTCCGGCACGCGTCCCTGGGCCACGTCGATCTGCTGCGGCCCATAGGCAACGACATCGATGAGGCTGAGGTCGTTTCCCAGCAGCGCAATCAGTCCCTGCTCGGCGGACAGTTGGAAAGCGACGTGATCGGCGCCCTGTTGCGGATCGTTGTCGGCCCAAAACCGCCGGAAACCCTGCGGGCCGATGAAAGACAGGGGAGCGATCCGGTGGCGACGGGGGAGGCCGATGGGGTTGTCCGTCAGGTACAGGCCCCCGAGGGCCACGGGCAAGGGTTCCGGATTGTACAGCTCGACATAATCGCGCGGCGCCAGTTGCTGCGGTCGGGCCAACCATTCATTGATGCGCACCTTGCCGGGATCTCCGAGCGGCTGGACCATGTTGGTGCCTCCCAAGGTCGGTTGGGTGAGAACAAACTCGCCCGCGTTTCCGATCCTTCCGACGGAAAGATCGGGCAGCTGAAGTCCAAAGGTTACCTGGTCCAGCAGTGCGCCCCCGCGGCTGGGTCGGTCGAACAAATAGACGCCCTCGCCGTCCTGATTCAGGGCAAACCCCGTGTGCAGGCCGGAAGTGCCGTCGGGATTGTTGGCCCACAACACCAGATACGAGTGGGGCGCCAGCACCGTGCCCGCGGGGAAGGTAAACTTGCCCGGAGTGGCCGGGTTGTCGGTGAGCCGCATGCCCGACAGGTCCACGGGTTGCGCCGTCTCGTTGTAGAGCTCGATGGCATCCGGATAGGTGCTTTCGTGGGCGACGGCCGCGCGGTTGTTGGCCAGGACCTCGTTGATCCGGACGCCGGGCCAGTTGGTCAGCACCACCCAGCTCGCGGAAGGTGTGGGTTCCGATTCGGCCTGCCAACGGCCTTGCGCATCCGCCCCGAGTACTTCCACCCGGTTGGTGCTGCCGTGCGCCAAATCGGTCAGGACAATCGCCTGCTCCACGGGCTGCGGATCGCTCCAGACGCCGCCGTTGAGACGGAAGCGGTAGGCGACCACGTTCGATCCGCCCACGTGCAGCGTGGCCGTGGTCAGCGGAGTGGGCGAGCGGGGCTCGCCGGAGATCCGGGCGCGCGGCAGGGGCGGGTTGGTTTGCAGATGCGGCGCGATCTGGGCCGCCAGATGGCTGCGCCGTGCAGCCATCCACTGTTTCAACGCGTCCCGCACGGGCCCCGGTACGAAGTCGCGCAAGGTCTGGTCCACCGTCAGGTCGAACTCCGCCTGGCTGAAGGCGGTGCGGAGCAGCCGATCCAGCGTGTGATAAAACAGCGCCGGTGTCTCGGGCAATGACCACAGCCGCTGCAGTGCGGGCAGGTCCGCGTCTCGCGTCCACTGGAGGAAATCCAGCGTGGGGCTCCCCGGATGGTTGCCCTGGCCGAGGATCGTGTCCAGGTCGTAATACATGAGCCGGAACCTCCGATCCGAAGCCCCGGCGTACAGGACGTAGTCGTCGTTGTAACCGTTGTACAACGAGGTTTCGCGGTTATCGAGCAGGGCCATGACCGCGAAATAGGTCATCCATTGCTCCCAATGGATCACCGAGCGAACCGCGTCGGCGGTCAACAGGTCGTTGGTGCCCAGGATTCGCAGCAGCGTCAGCAGGTCCGACCAGTCGTTTTCGCTGTTGTTGGTCCATTTGAACCATGTGTTGGTGTAGGCCAGATAGTTGCTGCCCCGCCAGGTGAAGGAAGAGGGGGCAATGTCCCGCAGCGCCCGATACACGTTACCGGCCGGGTCCTCCGGAAACCAGCGCTCCGCCCAGTCGCTGTTGACCACTTCGTTGGCTGCGTAACACCCCCCATAGGTCTGCGGGCCGTTGTTGGCCAGGTTGCGGTTGTTGACCCGCACCTGCACGG
>JAOADM010000037.1:23841-24167 GCA_026417315.1 Limisphaera sp. | reverse complement strand
GGGCTCGGAGATGTGTATAAGAGACAGGACGTACCGCGCGAGAACCGCCATCGGCTCCGTGCGAGAGCTGCGGATCATGGCCGATACCCCGTGTGGACTGCAGGCGCCACCGCGTCCGTGAGCGTGGGCGGCCTCCGAGCCAGCGCAGACCGCGCGGAGCTGCGCCAGCCCGGCCAGGGCTTCACGCCGCGCCGCCGGGTCTGGCTCCCGATGGCGTCCCGTCTGCCCTCCGCGCCGGACTGAATTCGACTTCGCCGGCGATCAACCCCCCTGCAAAAGGAGTTGCGCCATCGCGGGCGGGTGGTCACACATTGGAAGGACGCGGG
>JAOADM010000037.1:0-23831 GCA_026417315.1 Limisphaera sp. | reverse complement strand
GACCGGGTCTCCAGGCCCCGGACGCAAGTCACAGCCGCTGAATCATGCCGGGACAACGCACGAGCCATCCAAACCGCACGAACGCCAGCGGCGCGCTCGGCTACGAAGCGCAGTTGTGGCGCATGGCCGATGCCCTGCGCAGCCTCAGGGACGTCGCCGAGTACAAAGACGTCGTCTTGGGCCTCCTCTTCCTCAAGTACATTTCTGACGCTTTCGAGGCGCACACCGTGCCCGGCTGCAGGCCCAGCGCACCGAGGGGACTGGTTAAAGCGCGAATAGCTTGACCGGAGGTAAAGCAACAATGTGCAGGCTGCTCGGTCTGATCGCAAACAAGGAAGTCGATCTGCGATTCTCGCTCGTCGAGGGACCGACGACGCTGCGTTCGCTGAGCCAGTCCAACCAGGACGGTTGGGGTCTGGGATGGTACGAAGACGGTCGGCCCAAGGTGGTGAAGGAGCCCGCACCCGCCCATTCGAGCCAAAGCTATCGAAGGACAAGCGCAGAGGCCACGTCACGAGTTTTCATCGCCCACGTGAGGCGGGCAACCACGGGTAGCTGTTGCACGGAAAACTGCCACCCCTTCCAGTACGGCCGCTGGCTTTTTGCCCACAACGGTTCCGTGGACCGCAAGGCGCTCTTGGATCAGCTGAATGAAGTGCATCGATTGGCCATAGTCGGAGAGACCGACTCAGAGGCCTTCTTTCATTGGATCCTCCAGAAGATCGAAGAGGCTTCTTCGCCAGAGGAGGGAATCGCGAACGCGCTGGGGGCCTTGAAAGACGGCACCTATACGGCGCTCAACTTCTTGCTCAGCGATGGGGAGCATTTGTATGCCTATCGTAATGCGGCTTGCAGCCACGGCTACTACAGCCTCTCTTATCTTGTCCGTCCGCCCGGCCCTCGACAGCCAGAGACGTTTTATCCGAGGGAAGTTCGAGCGATGCTCGAGTCGAAGTGTTTGCGAGGTGAACGTGCCGTGGTCGTTTGCTCGGAAAAGCTTACGGGAGAACCTTGGAAGGACATCCCGCTGGGGAATTTACTGGTCGTGGGTCTCGATCTGAAACCGACCTTGAAGCAGCTATAGGACTGACGTCGCGCATGGCAAAGCGCTGCCCGAAACCCGGAATCGCCGGTCTCCCGATCCGCGGCATTGACGGGCGGATCGAACAGGGCGATACCTTCCACAACGAGCGCTTCCCGGACCTGAAGGCCGACTTCATCCTCGCCAACCCGCCCTTTAACGTCTCCGATTGGGGCGGGGAGCGCCTGCGGGAGGACAAACGCTGGAGGTTCGGCGTCCCGCCAGTGCGCAATGCCAACTTCTCTTGGGTCCAGCACATTATTCATCACCTGGCACCGACAGGGTATGCCGGGTTCGTGCTCGCCAACGGCTCGATGTCCTCCAACCAAGTCCGGCGAAGGTGAGATCCGCAAGAACATCATCGAGGCGGACTTGGTGGACTGCATAGCGGCGTTGCCGGACAAGTTGTTCTACACGACGCAAATCCCCGCCTGCCTGTGGTTTTTGGCACGGGGCAAAAGCGGGCGCCCTCCCCCCGGCCGGAAGGCCCCTCTGCGGGACCGGCGTGGTCAGGTGCTCTTCATTGACGCCCGAAAGCTGGGTCGCATGGTGGACCGCACGCACCGTGAGCTGACCGATGAAGAGATTGCCCGCCTCGCGAACACCTACCACAGTTGGCGCGGGGAGAAGGAAGGCGGCGAATACAAAGACGTGCCCGGCTTCTGCAAGAGCGACACGCTGGAGGAGATCCGCAAGCACGGCCACGTGCTCACGCCAGGACGGTACGTCGGTGTCGAGGCACAAGAGGACGACGCCGAGCCGTTCGAGCAAAAGATGGCGCGGCTGGTGGCGCACCTCCGGGAACAGCAGGCCGAGGCCGCCAAGCTCGACACTGCCATTGCCAAGAACCTGAAGGAGTTGGGCTATGATTGGTAAGGATCTCCTGCGCAAAAGGCGCGAAGACATTCTGCACCTCTGCGCCAAGTACGGAGCACGGAACGTTCGGGTTTTCGGCTCTGTTGTTCGGGGCGAGGAGCAGGAAGACAGCGATGTGGATCTTCTCGTAGATTTCGAGCCTGGCCGCAGCCTCCTCGACCACGCAGGCCTCGTGCTCGAGCTCGAAGAACTTCTGGGACGCAAGGCAGACGTCGTGACCGAACGGGGACTTCACTGGCTGCTGCGCCGGCGTATCCTCAAGGAGGCTCGCCCGCTGTGAAAAAAGACCCCAAAGTTTACCTGGCCCACATGCTGGAGTGCATCCAGAAGATCAAGCGGTTCACAGTCGACGGCAAGGGACGTTTCCTGGCCGACGAGCTCGTTCGGGACGCGGTCCGGCGGAATTTCGAGGGGATCGGCGAAGCGGCGAAGCGCCTGGACGACACCTATCGATCCGTGCACCCGGAGATCCCGTGGCGAGGGCTGGCCGGCTTGCGTGACGTGTTGATTCGCCAGTACGAAGGAGTGGACCTGGAGCGGGTGTGGGCCATCGTTAAAGGCCACCTGTCCGGCCTCAAGCGGGCTATCTCCGCTCTTTTGCCGCCCTTGGATCAGCTCGAGCGAGAGCTGGAAGGCGAAGATGAGCCGGTGGAAGGTGAGTAAGGAGCTGGGCTATGGCGGGTGAGTGGCGAACGATGCCCCTTGATCAGGCAGTCGAGGTAGACCCGCCGGTGCAGCTTAGACCCGGCCAGGTCTATCCCTTTGTCGACATGCAGGCGGTCAACCCGTCGTCCCGAGATGTTCGCCCCAGCGAGTACCGAGAATTTTCAGGCGGTGAATCCCGCTTTCAGAATGACGACACGCTGATGGCCCGCATCACTCCCTGCCCGGAAAATGGAACAATTGCACGATTCCGCAACTCGGATGATCAGCCCTTTGGCCACGGCTCCACAGAGTTCCTCGTCATTCGCGGTACGAACGGAGTCACCGATAACGACTTCGCCTACTACCTAATTCGCTCCGACCTAGTGCGCACCCATGCCGTGACACAGATGAGAAATACTTCGGGTCGCCAGCGGGTGCCAGTGGATTCCCTACATCACCTTCAGGTGCGCGTCCCGCCCCTCCCCGAGGAACGTGCTATTACCCACATCCTCGGCACGCTGGGCGACAAAGTCGAGCTGAACCGCCGGATGAGCGAGACGCTGGAGGCGATGGCGCGGGCGCTTTTCAAGGCGTGGTTCGTGGACTTCGAGCCGGTGCACGCCAAGATGGAGGGCCGGTGGAAGCGCGGCCAGTCCTTGCCCGGCCTGCCCCCCACCTCTACGACCTCTTCCCCGACCGCCTGGTGGACTCCGAAGTCGGCCCCATCCCGGAGAGGTGGGAGGTGGGCCGGCTGGGCGACGTTGCCGAGCAGGCACGCAACAACGTGAGCCCCTTTTCAGCTCCTGACACGCTGTTCCTCCACTTCAGCATCCCTGCCTTTGACGAGGGCCAGTGGCCCAAGCTGGAGAGCGGCGCGGACATCAAGAGCCAGAAAACACTTGTGCCACCCGGGGTGGTGCTGCTGTCAAAGCTCAACCCGGAAATCAACCGGGTATGGCTGGTGGACGTCCGGCCACAAGACCGCGTGGTGCGCTCGACCGAGTTCCTTGTGCTTCGCCCACGGTCACCTTACGGACGGTCTTTCCAGTACTGCACTCCCCGGTCGGAAGGCTTCCGGCGAGAAATCGAGGGCCTCGTCACGGGAACATCGAAAAGCCACCAGCGTGCGCAAGCCGGTGCTATTCTCGGGCTGGCAACCCTCAAACCTTCGGAGGCGCTTGTCAGAGCATTTGAAGGGGTGGCAGGGCCGTTGCTTGAACGCACGCTGCAATGCCGGTGTGAGTCCCGCACCCTGGCGGCCCTGCGCGATGCGCTTTTGCCCAAGCTCATCCGTGAGGAGCCGCGGGTGAAGGATGCAGAACGGTTTTTGAAGGAGAGAGGATTATGACACCCACTGTCACTCATGTGGGCTTTAGCGACGAGTCGAACTGGAACGCAGGGCGCTTTCGGAGCCTTGCGCTTGCAACTGCAAGTGTCGAAGGCGTGGGCCATCTCGAAGCGGGCCCTAATGGCCTGTTGGCTAAATCTGACGTGAAGGAGTTCAAGTGGAAAAAGCTAGACGCAGCCAAAGAGCGCTTCGCAGCTGAAGAAATGTGCAGGTTTGCAATAGAGAACGCTTCTGCGCGGCGGTTGCGTATTGATGTTCTGGTGTGGGATATTGAAGATACGCGGCACAAAATGGTTGGGAGGGATGACACCGCCAATCTTGAGCGGATGTACTATCATGTATTCCGAAACGTGTTGAGAGCGCGATGGCCAAATGATGCAGTCTGGAGACTTCACCCGGACGAACACACTGCCCTTGATTGGGGAACAATAGAAGACTGTCTTGAAGCAAAAAGCGTGACGGTCGAGGTAGACGATTCGCTCTGGTCCGGCAGCAGCTTTCAGATCGGAATACGCCGAGAATTCGGGATTGAAGAGATTCGGCCAGTGTCGTCTAAAGAATACCCGCTGCTTCAACTTGCGGACTTGTTCGCTGGTTTACCGGCGTTCTCGCGCGGCAAGTACGAAAAATATGAGCTGTGGCTTGAGTCGCAATCGCTGCAAATGAACTGGTTCAATGATTCCCAGCAGCCACAGAAGCTCTCACCCAGTGAGCGCCAACATTTTGAAGTGCTGAAGATGTTCGATCAAGAATGCAAAAAGCGCAAGCTTGGAGTCAGTCTTAAGAGCGGTCGCGGGCTGTGGACGCCCAACCCGGAAAATCCGATCAACTTCTGGATCTATGAACCGCAGCATCCCGAAGATAAGGCACCTGTGAGAGGGGCCGGCCTGTGACCTGCGGTCGGACCCGTCACCATCGCTGATTCATTCGGTAAAAGGGTACAAACACGCGCAGTCAGCAACATGTTTCATCAGCAACTCTACTTAGCATCGTATATGTGTGCCGGAAACGAGGCGATCGCGAGACGCGGTTGAGTGACGCCGAAGAGATGACGAAATCGGCTCGGGCGAAATGGCGGTAGGTTATCGGCGAGTCCAGACCGATGCGTTCAATGCGATGCTCGATCTTGGAAAAAGCATGAGCAGCTAACGATGCAGGGACATTGTGAAAGGAATAGCATCGATGACTTTTTCCGGGTGCGTGTGGCCCAGGGATTATTACGAGCACATCCTCTGGAATCAGGAGCCCTTGCATTATGTCTGGGACCGCAGTATAAAAAGGTCGAGCAGATTGGGCTGTGGACCGGGGAAGTCCGATGATGGGGCAGCTCGGGAAGCACGAGCGCGGGACGTACCATGGTGAATCCAAGCGAATCCGACGGTGAAGCCCCTGCCCTGGCTTGGTTGGGATTACTTGGCCGGCTGGTCAGGCGTAGCCCGACGATCGTCCTGGAAGGGCGGTTGGCTGAAGGACGGGAGCAGCGCGCGGTGGCGTTGCCGCGAGGCGTGCGGGATTCGGTGCGGCCCAGGCTGGTTCGGGGTGGAATTCGGGTGAAGGTTGTGGGGCCGTTCTCGGAAAGGTCGGGCATATGAATGAGGTCCACGGGTTTTCGGTCCGTATTTTCATTCCGTCGGGCAATCCGGAAGAACTCCGCATTGTCGAGAAGTCGAATTGGACCGGGCTGGGGCTGGTGTTCCCGCGATCTCTATTCCCAAGGGTCCGACAGCGGCCGGAACTGAAACGCGCCGGTGTGTATGTGATTTGGGGACCAGGGGAAGGCGGGCACCTTCCGCGGCTCTATGTTGGCGAGGGGGATCCGGTGCTGCCGCGGCTTGAGCAGCACGCCAAGCAGAAGGACTTCTGGACGCACGCGGTGGCGTTCACGAGCAAGGACCAGAACCTGAACAAGGCGCACGTGCAGTATTTGGAAGCGCGCCTGGTGGCGCTCGCCGTCGAGGCCAAGCGCGCCGAGGTGGATAACGGGAACGTGCCGCAGCTGCCCGCGCTGTCGGACGCCGATGCCGCCGATGCCGAGGCTTTTCTGGCCGATCTGCTGTTGTGCCTGCCGCTGGTCGGGGTCAACCTGTTCGAGAGGGCCAGGGCCGACGCGGCGAAGGAAGTGGAGTTGTTCCTGAAAGCCAAAGGAATCAGTGCGCGTGGTTTGGACAGTTCGGAAGGCTTCATCGTGCGTGCCGGATCACAGGCGGTCATCGAGGAGGTTCCCTCGATTCACGGCTTTCTCTCCGGGCTGCGCAAGGCTTTGGTAGCGCAGGGCGTGTTGGTGCCGGACGGCAAAGTGTATCGGCTGACGCAGGATTACGCCTTCAACTCGCCCTCGACCGCCGCCGGAGTATTACTGGGTCGAAATTCGAACGGGCGTACACAGTGGAAGGACGCGAACGGGCGGACGCTTAAGCAGATCCAGGAAGAGGCGATTGGCCAGTGAGATCCCTTGGTGGATCCGGCGTTGGAGAAGCCGTCCTGGCCTGGCTGGGGTCGCTCGGCTGGGCGGTCAAACATGGCCCGGAGTTCGCGCCGGAGGGGCGGTTTGCCGAGCGGCAGGACTACCGCGAGGTGGTGCTGGCACAGCGGCTGCGCGATGGCCTGGCCCGCCTCAACCCTGATCTTCCCGCCGAGGCACTGGAGGACGCCTTCCGCAAGATCCCCAACCCGGAAGGCGCCACGCTCGAAGCGCGCACCCGTGCATTCCACCGGATGCTCGTGGATGGCGTGACGGTGGAGTACCGGCGGCCTGACGGAACCATTGCGGGCTCGCAGGCGCGAATCCTGGACTTCGAGGAGCCGGAAAACAACGACTGGCTGGCGGTGAACCAGTTCACGGTGAGCGAAGGCCGGCACCTCCGCCGTCCGGACATTGTGCTCTTCGTCGATGGCCTTCCCCTTGCCATCGTTGAGTTGAAGAACCCTGTCGATGAAGAAGCCACGATCTGGACTGCGTTCCAGCAGCTCCAGACATACAAGATGGAGCTGCCGACGCTTTTTTCGTTGAACGAACTCTTGGTCATCTCTGACGGTCTCGAGACACGCCTCGGCACGCTTACAGCCGGGCGGGAGTGGTTCAAACCCTGGCGGACGATTTTGGGTGAGCAAGTGGAGGACATCGGCGTCTCGCAGCTCGAGGTGCTGCTGAAGGGGGTGTTTGACCGGTGGCGTTTTCTTCTACTCATACGGGATTTCACCGTCTTCGAGGACGACGGCAGCGGGAAACTCGACAAGAAGGTCGCCGGTTACCACCAGTTCCACGCAGTACGGGTCGCCGTGGAAGAGACCTTGCGGGCTGGTGGAGGGCAAACCGGGACCATGGCGGACGCGCGCGGGCGACACGAGGCTGGCCGACGAGCCGGCCGGAGGGCGCCCCATTGCGACCGTCGAAGCGAAGTGCTCTTTATCGACGTCTGGAAGCTGGCCGTGATGGTGGATTGCATTTAACCGACAGATGATATACAGAATGCACCGCGTTCACACGCTGGCGCAGCGCGTGGCCGCTTGCGCGACCGGGACAGACAAGGATTATATGACCAAGAAGTGGTCACATGCTCAATGGACCTTTGAGCCCGTGGGGCCCATGGGCGGCGCAACTGGAAATGCGTTCGCTAACGTGCTCCAAGCTGCGGGAATAAAGCCGGAGGACGAACTTGCTCGCGAGGCGATCCAGAATTCTTGTGACGCTGCGAGGCAGGGAGAGAGGCGGGTACGCGTGGTGTTCCGCATCGTGACGCTCGAGGGTCAGCGCAAAGAGCAATTCCTCGAGGCGCTTTCCCTCCGTACCGGCATCGGTCCGCGTGTCGGCTCAGTCAGCCTTGCCCCTGACAACTGCTTGGCACAGCCTGAGCGACCGCTTCATTTATTGTTCGTTGAGGATTACAGAACCGTGGGATTGAATGGCTCGCCCAACGACCGGCGGTCTCACTTTCACCGACTTCTCTTGTCGGTAGGGGACAGCACGAAAGCTTTCGCGCCAGGGGGTAGCGGCGGATCCTATGGCTACGGCAAGTCCGCGCTGTCACTCAATTCTCGCCTCCGCACGATAGTCGCGTATACTGCCTTCGACTCAGACGACACAGGAGCGACGGCACGATTGATGGGCTGCGCCTATTTGGAGGCTCACGAGTTCAAGGGTCAGCACTGGACAGGTCGTGGCTGGTTCGGAGTTCGGCAGCAAGGCCCTCAGCTTGTCGTGGACCCGCTTCGTGACGACGCGGCCCACGCGTTGGCGGAACGCCTCGGGTTTCGCGGCCGCCGTCGTGGAGCCCACGGAACGTCGATTCTCATCGTCGATTCCCACGTTCACGATCCCCAACGTCTTCTCCGTGGGATTGAAGAGTGGTGGTGGCCGCGGCTCTTGGATCAGGAATTGGAAGTAGTTGTGGAACATGGAGGTGCAGAGTTTTTTCCTCAGCCCAAGCAGCGTGCGGATCTTCTGCCGTTCATCGAATGCTACTCTCTGGCGCTTGGGCGCGCTCAGGCCGCCGGACCTCACCAAAAGAGCGACAGTTTCCAGCGCCTGCGGGGGTTAGCTCTCGGCGCGTACGGTTTCCAAGTGTTGCCCGACCACCTGCTTCAGGACTTCCCAGAAGAGAAGCTCGGTCGCATCGCCTTGATCCGCTCGCCCAAGATGGTGGTGGAATACGCAGAGATGGGAAAAGCGGCACCTCCGACCGTGGGTGTATTCGTCGCGGCCCCTGAGATCGACGACATCCTGAAACTGTCCGAGCCGCCGAATCATGACCGTTGGGATCCGGAGTCGAGACGTCTCGAGGTCGCGAAGCCGGACGAGGAAACGGCACGGCTTGTGGTACGCCAGCTTCGCCAGCGGTTGAAGGATCATATGCGGAGGTTTCAAGCGCAGGCAAGCCCACCGATCCCGCGAGAAAAGCGGCGCCTGCGCCTTTTGGAGAGAGAGCTCGGCGCTCTGTTCCGACCGCAGCTGTGGGGCGATGCCCCAGAAGGCCTGACGGACTTGGTAGACACCCGCTTTCGCGAGGCACCTGCCTTCCGAGCGTGTTGTGACGCCAGCATCCAAACCTTCTCAACGGTGGCGCCAAGGCTTCGGTTTGACGCAGAAGAGGATTCGACCGAGACCACCGGTCGTCTACGCGTCCATGTTTTCGACGGTCTCGGTCCGTCAGCGTAAGAAATGTTCGAGCCTGCCTACGCATGGGCTGGGGATGTCGCTACTTTCGTTGCGACTCCAGATGAGGATCTCCTGGGTGCTCTAACGCGTTTCCTAAGGGAGACTGGCGGGCCCCAGTTATTGGCATGGCATCGTAGCATCTCTGTCTTACGCGAGCAGTTTCGGACATGCCTCCCCCATGCCGCGAGTTTCGGTCTCGTCCTCGAGTTCGAATTGCCACGGAGCGGAGGTCGACGGCCGGATTTAATCGTCCTGGAAAACGGTACAGTTCTCGTGGTCGAGTTTAAGAACCGCGTCGAAGTCGAACAGGCCGATCTCGACCAAGTGCTCGGGTATGTCCGAGATTTGGAGGACTACCACGCGGGCTGCCAAGGCCGGCGGCTAGTACCCGTGGTAATTCCTATCGGTATGCGCGGCGGCCCATTCCAGCGCAACGGTGTTCGGGTAATACCGCCCTCGATGCTCGGTGATCTGATCCGTGAGTTATGTCCTTTCCCGAGTGGTAAGCCAGCCGATGTGGCTGCGTGGACCTCTGCGCCTTATTGTCCCCTCCCTTCCCTGGTTGAAGCCGCCAGGCTTCTTTTTGAACGCCAGCCGCTGCCCCGAATTCGGCGTGCGGAGTCCGCGAGGATTCCGGAGACAGTTTCATTGGTCGAATCTATCGTAGGCGAAGCCGCACGGCACAATCGCCGAACGCTCGTGCTCGTGTCTGGAGTTCCTGGTTCCGGAAAAACGCTTCTCGGTCTTCAACTCGTGCACTCGCGCGACCTGGCGCTGCCTGCTGTTTTCGTTTCCGGGAACGGTCCCTTGGTACAGGTGCTTCAGTATGCCCTGGGCGGTGGCAGAGCCCGGCGCGAGTTTGTGCAAGACCTCCGTTCATTCCTGCGAGACAAACTTATCCGTTCACAGGCACCGTCCCGCGAGCGCGTGGTCGTGTTCGACGAGGCACAGCGTGCATGGGACCGGGATCGGGTGCTTCTCAAGCACAAGGGGCAGCTCGTTGGCTCGGAGCCAGAACTGCTGGTACGCATTGCAGATCGGGGTCCTCATGAGGCGTTCGTTTTAGTGGCTCTGATCGGCGAAGGGCAAGAGATTCACGCCGGCGAAGAGGCGGGTATCGGGCAATGGGTAGAAGCAGTGTGTGGGTCTTCAGGGTGGCACGTCGTAGCGCCCGAGCACTTGGCACAGCGATTCCGCGCAGCCGGCGTAGAGACTCGGGTTGAATCGATTCTCAACCTAACGTCGACGCTACGGAGCCATCGGGCGTCTCTAGCGGCGAAATGGGTGGATCTGCTGCTAGCAGGGCAACTCGACGATGCTGCCAACATCGCGTCCCAACTTCACGAAAGTAAATTCACTTTGTATGTGGCAAGGGATCTCGAAGCACTCCGAGAGTACGTCCGCCATCGGTATGAGTCTGACCCTGCGAAGCGCTACGGTATCTTGGTCTCCTCTAAATACCGGAACGCAGGGGTGCACGGTATCCAGCCGGTGCAGGCAAGCTACTGGTACTACGGTGAGTGGTACGAAGAGGGCCCCTCGCATCCGAGGTCAGGGTGCGGCTTAAGAATTGCGGTCACCGAGTTCGGCTGTCAGGGGCTCGAACTCGATTGTCCGATAGTATGTTGGGGGCCGGACCTGACGTGGTCCGGTGCCGGGTGGGTTGTGCGAGGCTCTAGAAGCCGGCATGTGATGGACCCAGGTCGCCTCCGGAAAAATGCTTACCGTGTACTCCTAACTCGCGGAAGAGATGGGCTGTGTGTCTTTGTGCCCCAGGGACCGGATCGTGAAATGGACTTAACCTATGCCGCGCTTCTTCGGGCAGGAGCCCTTCGGTTTCCCGGATAAGCGCTGTCACCTGGCTTTTTCTTCCGCCGAAGCGCAGCAATCCCTCCAGGCGACTCAACCCCTGTGGCTGCGGAAAGCTTCCACGCAGTTCGACTATGGAGCTTGCGTGCGACTCGGCATGGATGTTGGGAAGCAGTGACGCGGTGTCTACTGGATAAAGTGCCGCCCCGGGCGGACGGTTCGCCCTGACATAGGGAGCACAGTCGACTTCCAGATCGTCGGATGGGGCGAAAGTGCTGTTTTCGCTTACGATCCAGAGCTGGTGCATAGCGCTCTGAAGGAGGTGAGGGACAGCGTGGACCTCCTCGTCGCCGGTCCACCTTGCGAAGGACATTCGAATCTTAACAATCGCACGCGGCGAGCGGACCCGCGGAACCTGCTTTACCTTGACGCGGTCGCGATCGGGATCGCGCTCCGTACCACGGCCATGGTCTTGGAAAACGTCCCGGAGATCCTGAACGACCGTCTGCGTGTCGTGGAGACTGCTACTGCCCTGCTCGAAGGGCGGGGATACCGGACGAGTCGAGGTGTGCTTGCGGCTGATGGATTAGGTCTACCGCAAACGCGCAGGCGGTTCTTCTTGGTGGCTTCCCGCCGAGGCGTGTTGGAGCTCGAAGAAGTGGCACGCTGTCTCGCCAAAGAGGCAACTACGGTCCGATGGGCCATTGAAGACCTTGTGGATGTGCATGCGGACCCGCTGCTGGACTCGGTTCCCCGGTTGTCGGAAGAGAACAAACGTCGAATTGAATACCTCTTCGAAAACGACCTCTACGAACTACCTAATCACATGCGGCCTAGGTGCCATCGCAACGGCCACACGTACCCATCTGTATATGGACGATTGAGGTGGGACGATCGCGCCGGAACTATCACGCCGGGGTTCGTAACCCCAGGGAGGGGGAGATTCATCCATCCAGCGCGGAAGCGTCCACTGACTCCGAGGGAGGCGGCTCGGCTCCAAGGCTTCCCCGATTGGTTTGACTTTCGCGCGCCAGACAGGCCCGATCCTGGGAAGCAAGCATTAGCGAAATGGATCGGCGACGCGGTGCCTCCGGTCTTGGGATATGCTGCTGCCCTCTCAGTGCTGGCTGGGGTGGTAGGAGAGGGGGGTGAAGGATGCCTGGCGAGCCAAAACGTCCTCCGCCTTCCAGCACCGAGCGGTCTCGTATCATGGGGGCAGTGAGGCGGCAGGCCACGGGGCCTGAACGAATGCTACAGTCGGCACTTCGAGCTCTCCGGGTAGGGTTCTCCACAAATTGTGGAGACCTTCCGGGGAGCCCAGACATCGTTTTCAGGCGTAGCAGAGTGGCCGTGTTCGTCCACGGTTGCTTCTGGCATCGACACAAAGGCTGTCCTCGGACCACAACGCCGAAATCGAACAAATCATACTGGCAGGCGAAATTCCAAGCGAATGTAGCGCGGGACCGCAGGAAGTTGTCCGAGCTTGCACAATTGGGATGGAAGACGATTGTCGTTTGGCAATGCGAGATTGAGTCTGACGTGAGGAAAGTCGTCAAAAAAATCATCTCGTGTCTTGGAAAGTCGCCGGGAAGACGAAGTCGCTAGTTGAGGTTTCCACTATCCGGCGCTCAAGGGTTGTCGAGGATGCTTACGGCGCAGTGGGATTGTCGACCTTGGAAGAGGTGACAGATGCCACACCTGGGAGATCTCTGAGGAGCTGTAGTTGGGGAATCCTGCGCCTTCTCCCTAGTGGCTCGACAAAGGTGACCACTTGGCGCGATCAAGGTCGTCATGACCGGCGCGGCGTCCGAGCCGCCGGACTGGCAACCCCACATCCGCAACAAACAGCGCCGCGAACGGCTTGCCCAGCGTTTCCGCAACCCGAGCGACTCCTTCAAGATGGTGATCGTGCGCGACATGTGGCTCACGGGGTTCGACTGCCCGAGTCTTCATACGATGTACATCGACAAGCCGATGCAGGGCCACGGGCTCATGCAAGCCATCGCGCGCGTCAACCGCGTCTTCCGGGACAAGCCGGGCGGGCTCGTGGTGGACTACCTGGGGCTGGCGAGCGAGCTGAAGGCGGCGCTCAAGACCTACACGGAAAGCGGCGGGAAAGGCGCGGCGGCATTGGACCAGGACGAGGCCGTGCGCGTCATGCTGGAAAAATACGAAGTTTGTTGCGACCTCTTTCACGGCTTCGACTGGTCGCGCTGGAAAACGGGAACGCCCGCGGAGCGGTTGACGTTGATTCCCGCCGCACAGGAACATGTTCTTCAGCAAGCGGACGGCAAGAACCGGCTGCTCGCGGCCGTGCAGGACCTTTCGCGCGCCTTTGCCCTGGCCATCCCGCATGAAGAGGCCCTCCGGATCCGCGACGACGTGGCCTTCTTCCAGGCGGTGCGGGCTGCCCTGGCCAGACGCGCCCCGGGAGAACCGAAGACCGACGAGGAACTGGACCGGGCCATCCGGCAGATCGTGTCCCGCGCCGTGGCGCCCGCGGGGGTGGTGGATCTCTTCGCCGCGGCGGGCCTGAAAAAGCCGGACATCTCGATCCTGTCTGAAGAGTTCTTGGCCGAAGTGCGGGGGATGGAGCACAAGAACCTCGCCGTGGAGTTGTTGCGGAAGCTCCTGACCGGCGAGATCCGGGCGCGCCGACGGAAGAACATCGTGCAGGCCCGTTCGTTTGCCGAACTGCTGGAGCAGGTCCTCCGCCGCTACCAGAACCGCGCCATCGAGGCGGCGCAGGTCATCGAGGAGTTGATTGCCCTAGCCCGGGAGATGCGCGAGGCGGAGCGACGGGGTGAGAAGCTCGGGCTCAGCGAAGAGGAGCTGGCCTTCTACGACGCGCTGGGAACCAATGACAGCGCAGTTAAGGTGCTGGGTGACGAGACGCTCCGCGCGATCGCGCGCGAGCTGGTGCAGACGGTGCCGAACAACGTCACAATCGACTGGACCCTGCGCGAGAATGTGCGAGCTCAGCTGCGCGCATAGGTCAAACGCGTTCTTCGCAAGCACGGCTACCCGCCGGACAAGCAGGAAAAGGCGACCCAGACGGTGCTGGAGCAAGCCGAGGTGCTGTCGACAGCCTGGGCGGCGGCGTAGAAGCGAAGGACATCGGCGCTGCGGGTGCGGCCGGGGTCGGGCCAATAAAATTGGCGGAGAGGGGGGGATTCGAACCCCCGATACCCTTTTGGGGTACTCACGCTCTCCAGGCGTGCGCTTTCAACCACTCAGCCACCTCTCCGCTGGTTGTCCCATGCATTCTAAAGCACACTCCGGGCCGCCCGGCAACGTTTTTCCCGGCTCGCTCGGTCGGTGCGGCGGGGAGGAGGCCCGCGAGAGGAGGCTGCCTCGAAGCCGGATCGGGAGCATCGGCGGCCATGGCCGCCACGTTGGGCGGGTTCCGACGAATGGCAGGGCCGAGCGGAAGGGACCTTCGAGCCGGGAAAGTGCGGTGGGCGCCCGCGGGCGGCCGAGATGGGGGCGGCCCACGGAGGCGACGCCGGCGTTCGAAGCGGGAACGGTTGGGTCGCCTCGGCTGTGGATAGCCGCCCCGAGAACGCGGCGGGGGCGGGTGGGTTGTCCGAGGACTGCCGCAGGGGGGACTATTTCGCGGGGGTCCGGCGCCTGCGAGTGGATTTGTCCGCCGACTGCCGTCGGCGGCTACGGGGGCTGGGTAGCCACCGCGGGGACGCGGTGGATGATGAGGCGGCTTGTGGTGGATGAGGGATCGGTCCGCCGATTGACATCGGCGGCTACTGGACTGGGGTAGTCACCGCCGGCAGGCGGTGGACGAGGGGTTTGCCGGTTGGGGCGATGGGTCCGCCGACTGACGTCGGCGGCTACGGGTTTGGGCGTGGTAGCCACCGCGGTGACGCGGTGGATCCTCTGAGTTGATCGGCTTCGTTTAAATGCTGGTCGGTGCCTGCTTTATGGAGGTCCGCCGATTGACATCGGCGGCTACGCCATAAATGGGTCCGCCGGTCGATATCGGCGGCTACGGGAAACGGGGTAGCCACCGCCGGCAGGCGGTGGATGATGGGTCGGTCCGTGGGGGGTGATGATTCCGCCGATTGACATCGGGGGCTACGGGTATGGATGCGCCGACTGAAGTCGGCGCTTACGCACCGGCTTCTGGGTGTTCTGCGTGATCTGTGGGCTTTTTTTCCGCGCCCTTGGCGGGCTGGAAGCCCGCGATACGGCAGGTTGGGAACGTGCGGTACGGGGGCGCCAGGGCTCTGACCCCGCGGGGGGGACTGACCTGCATTTCTGCGCGGCGCGTCGGGACGGCTCCGGGTTCACGGTCCGTGGAGAACGGGAGATTTGCGCGTGGACAAAGTCGGTCCGACTGGTTTGCAGGGCCGGGCGCGGTCGGGCCGGGGCAGGCGGCGGCCCGAGTCATTCCGCGGTGCGGGTCCGACGAATGGCCGAGGAGATTTTTCGTTGAACCGGATCGGAGGGGCTGGCTAGGTTGGCGGCCGTTGTGACGGACGGCCCGGTGTTCCGGGGTGGAGAATCCCGGACGCGGCAGACGCAGCCGGGACTAGCGAGGCCGTCCACATCCGCGTCCGGCGAACCGGTAGCTGACGTATGATTCCCATTCCGCTGTTGGCCGTGGCGGGCGGCAGCCCGTCGAGTTTGCTGCGCCTGAGCTTCGTCGATCTGGTCATCATCGTCATCTATTTCGCGGTCGTGCTGGGGATCGGCTATTACCTGAAGCGGTTCACCAGCACGGGGGAGGATTTCTTTCTGGCGGGGCGAAAGATGACCGCGTGGATTGCGGGGTTGAGCTTCATTTCGGCCAATCTCAGTTCGCTGGAGACGATGGGTTGGAGCGCCATGGCGTATCAGTACGGCATGCTGGGGGCGCACGCGTATTTCATCGGCGCCATTCCGGCCATCCTGTTTCTGGCCGTGGTGATGATGCCGTTTTATTACATCTGCAAGACCCATTCGGTGCCCGGGTATCTGAAGCTGCGGTACGGCGAGCCGGCGCGGGCCCTGGCGGGGATCACGTTCAGTTTTCTGACCATCATGGTCAGCGGGGCCAGCATGTTCGCGATGGCCAAGATCCTCAATCTGCTGCTGGGCTGGGACATGAACGTGAGCATCTGGGTTTCCTCGATCACCGTGGCCATTTACGTGGCCCTGGGCGGGCTGCTGTCGGCGGTGTTCAACGAGGTGTTGCAGTTTTTCCTGATCTGGGCCGGGTCGCTGTTGATCCCGATTCTGGGGTTGATTCATGCCGGGGGCTGGCGGGGGATGATGGAAAAGATTCAGCAGCATGCGCCGATCATTCATCCGACGGTTCAGAGCGCGGATTTCACCAGTCTGTGGCGGAATTTGGGCAGCTTCGACTCGAATCCGATGGGCATCGACTGGTTCGGGATGGTGTTCGGTCTGGGGCTGGCAGTGAGCTTTGGTTACTGGTGCACGGATTTCCTGCAGGTCCAACGGGTGATCGTGGCCAAGGATTTGCGGTCGGCGCAGAACGGGACGATCATCGGGGCCTTTTTGAAGATGATGGTGCCGATCATCGTGACCATTCCGGGGCTGTTGGGGCTGGCGGTGTTGTTGAATCCGGACGGTTCGCCGATGGTGCTGGTGCCGGAGAGCGATCCGCGGGCGGGGATCACGCATCGCACGTACAATGACGTGCTGCCGCTGTTGATGGGCCAGTATCTGGGGCCGGGGCTGTTGGGGCTGGGCGTGACCGCGATGATCGCGGGTTTCATGTCGGGCATGGCGGGCAACATCAGCGCCTTTGCCACGGTGTGGACGTACGATGTGTACAAGCCCTTGATTCGTCGGGAGGCCCCCGACGCCCACTATCTGGCGATGGGCCGGTGGTCGTCGATCGGCGGGATCCTGCTGTCGATCGGCACGGCCTATCTGTTGTTCTTTTTCTCCAACATCCTGGAGTACCTGCAGGTGCTGGTGTTTTTCTTCATCGTGCCGTTGTTTGCGGTGATTTTGCTGGGGATGTTGTGGAAGCGGGCCACGCCGGCGGCGGGGTTCTGGGGCTTTCTGGCGGCGATTTTGGCGTCGATCGGGATGTGGGCGTACGTGCACACGTTTCCCGAGGGGTACCGGCCGCAGCCCAAGGCCACGCTGAGTGCCGGGGCGGTGGTGCGGGTGGAGCAGGATGCGGCGGGGCAGTGGCAGCGGGTGATCGTGGAGCAGGGACAGGTAGAGCTCGTGAATGTGCCGGTAGCGACGGGTCGTGTGGAAGGCGCACCGGTCGAGCTGCCGGCCCGGGTGCGGGATCGACAGGGCGAGCGGCCGCTGCAACTGCTGGCGCCTCAGGTGGTGTTGGCGGGCACGGGGCAAACCTCGAAGTTTGGCATCGAAGGGCTTCCGGTGGTGTTGCAACCGGGGGTGACCGTGCAGGCGCAGACGGTGGAGCAGAAGTTTGCACCGGCGGCCTTCAATCCGGAGCACGCCCGCGTGATTGCGCGCTCGGAAAAGGCCAAGCCCATGGCCATCAACATGTACAGTGCCTGGTGGTCGTTCGTGGTCGGGATCGTGGTCACGGTGGTGGTGAGCCTGTTCACCCGACCGAAACCGGAGTCGGAGTTGAGGAATCTCGTGATGGGCCTGACCACGTTGCCGGACGAGGGGCCGTGTCCGTGGTATCACAAGCCTGCTTTTTGGGCCACGGTAGTGGCGGTGATTCTGGTGGCCGTGAACATCATCTTTTGGTGAGGCAGCCATGCATGCGCACGAACGTCAGATTCCGATCTGGTTTTTCATCGGCCTGGTCCTGGCGGTGTATGGTCTGTTGATCGCATCGAGCGGAGTGTATGAACTGTTCCGGCCGCCGCCGGAGGACCAGCGGGTCGCGCTGTGGCATTTGCATGCGCCGATTTGGTGGGGCGGCTTTTTACTGGCGATCGGCCTGTTTTACACGTTCCGATTCTGGCCACGAGAGGGTGAGGCGCTGACGGGCCGGGTGGGCTCCGGCGGATCGGCTTCCTGACAGCCCGGTGGCGCGGGGTCCGGGCGTGTGCGGATCTGGTGGCATGGGGCCGGTCCGTGCACGCTCGCAACGCGGGGGCGGGCTTGCATCGGGCTTGCGAGGGTTTGAGGCGGGTTCGGGCCCTGGCGCGGGCCGATGCCCGGGAGTACAGGGGTTTGCGGCAAACTCGGTAACCGGGCTGCTGTCGGTTTGGGCACGCCACCTAGGGGCTGGGGGCTTGCGGCCATCCGAGAACCGCCATGGTCGCTCGTGGCGACGTACCCGGGTGCCTGTCAGTTTCGCCAAAGGTTTTGGCGGTTTTTCGATAAGCGGACCTCGGCGGTGAGGCTACCATTTGACGTCCGGGCATCACCTTCAGAGGTGCAGCCCATGAAGATGCTTCATGTTTTGTTGGCGACCAAGGGCCCATGTGCTGGCTGCGGCGCTTTTGGCCTGGGTGGCTCCCGTGGCAGCAGCCGGGGACGGTGAAGGCACGAGTTCGGCCGTCATCACGGTGACGGCGCGGGCCCGGGGATTTGTGTTGGGGCCGGGACGGGAGGCCGGCCCGCCGGAGGCCCGCGTCCGGTTGGAACAGGCTTGGGAGACCGGGCCGCTGCCGTTTTGCCAGTCGTTTGTCAAACAGCGCACCGACGTGGCGCGGATCGGTCCTCGTCCGGACGTTCCCTATTTCCATGTGCGGTGGGCCCTGCCCATTCCGCCGGAAAACGACACGAACCTGGTGGGCTGGGTGGCGGGATTGGATCCGGAGGTCTGGGCGCACAACCATTCGCCGGGTTTCGAGGTGCTGCCGAATGGCGACGTGCTGGCGGTGTATTTCAGCGCGCGCATGGCGTCCGGTGCCGCAGAGAGCGCGCCGGACACGCGATTCATTCAGGCCCGGTTGCGGTACGGGGCCGAGGAATGGGATTTGCCGGAGTTGTTTCTGGATTTCGAGGGGTTCAACGATCAGTCGGCCCTGCTGTGGCAGGATGGGGACCGGTTGTGGTTCTTTGGCGGCGGCCGGGGGATGAGCCCCTGGGTGCCCTTCAAGTTCGCGGTTTCCACCAATCACGGGGCGGACTGGGTGTTGGAGTTGCCCCGGCTGACGGCGCCGGCGGAAGATTTTACCGCGCAGCCCATTGCCAATGCGTTTCGATCGGCGGCGGACGTGATTTATCTGGCCATGGACGCGGCCGGGGATGAGAGCTTCCTGTGGGCCAGTGCCG
Organism: Limisphaera sp.; assembly: GCA_026417315.1. Taxonomy (GTDB): domain Bacteria; phylum Verrucomicrobiota; class Verrucomicrobiia; order Limisphaerales; family Limisphaeraceae; genus Limisphaera. Next base: position 4,730 of record JAOADM010000037.1, on the reverse strand, counting down.
ACGGCGGACGGAGCTGGTGGGACACGGGCGGTCGGGTGTCCGGCCGGCATGCGGCAGTGGTCCCGTTGTCGCCGGAGGGGCCTCTTCTGGCCATCAGTGGGAAAAATGTCAGCCTGGACGGTTGGGCGCCCTGCAGCGAATCGCGCGACTGGGGCCGTAGTTGGAGCGCTCCGCGGCGTTCGCCGTTTCCCGGCCTGGCGACCAATCAACGACTCAGTATGATCCGGCTGGCCAACGGCCACCTGTGCGTGGTCACGGATGGCACCAATCGGCGCACCGGGGAATCGCCGCCCGGCTGGCCGCATGGCCCGGGACCGGTGGTGGCCATTTCGACGAACGAGGGGCGGAGCTGGCATTTCAAACCGCTGCCGGTGGCTTTGCCGCATGAGCGGGATCGCCGTCGGGGTACTCTGGGTTATGCCACGGTGCGCCAGGCGCCCAACGGCGTGATTCATGTCCTGAGCACGATGACGCATCCCTGCCTTCACTACGAATTCAACGAAGCCTGGGTGTTTTCGCCGCTCGGCGACATGGTGCCCGAGTCCGAAGGGGGGCGAATTGAAACCTATCGGGAGACATATCCGGACGGGCGGCTGCGGGTGGAGTGGAGTGCACGGATCTGCCCCGGAGGTCGGTATCTGCTGCACGGGCGCCAGGTGAGTTATCATCCGAACGGTCGGCCGGCGCATGAGGTTACCTATGTCAACGGCCGCCGGAGCGGTTGGGAGACCTGCTGGGACGCGGAGGGCCGGATCCTGTGGCGGTGGAAGCATGAACCGGAACAAAACCGCAGCGTGTGGACGCGGTACGGCCTTGGAGCTTTACCGCGGATCGAGTCGACCTGGAACACGCGGCCGCTGGCGCGGGATTTGGCGCGGCGATTTTTCGGGCTGCAGGCCGAGGGTCCCGTTCGGCACTGGGACGCGCAGGGGCGTCTGACTTACGAGGGACGCTTTGTGCACGGGCAGTTGGTGACTCCGATTCCTTCGCCGCCATGAGCACCGGTCGCTGGCTGGACACTGGAGTGTTGCTGTTGTACCTGGCGGCGATGGCCGCGGTAGGGTGGCGGCTGGCCCGGCGCCAGACCAGCACGGAGGCGTATTTTGTGGCGCGGCGGTCGGTTCCGCACTGGGCCATGGGCCTGTCCTTGTTCGCCACCCTGATCAGCAGCATCACCTTCATCGCCTACCCGGGCTCGGGCTATGCGGGCAACTGGAGCGAACTGGTGCCCGGGTTCATGGTGCTGATTGTCCTCGCACTGGTGGGCGGGGTGGTGATTCCGTTCTACCGGGAGGTGGTGGGCGTCAGCGCGTATGAATACTTCGGGCAGCGGTTCGGGTACGGAGCGCGGGCGTACGCCGGGCTGGCCTTCATTGCGGGGCATTTCTCGAAGATGGGGTTTGTGTTGTATCTCATGGCGTTGACGGCCAGCAGCATGACGGGTTGGAACCTGTACCTGTGGTTGTTGCTGATCGGCTTGGTCACGTTGTTCTACACCTGGCTGGGCGGGCTGGAGGCGGTGATCTGGACGGATGTCGTGCAGGGGCTGTTGATGTGGTTGGGGGCCCTGGTGGTGCTGGGGTTGTTGTTGGCCGAGATCCCGGGGGGAGTGGGCGCGGCCATCGAGCATGCGGCCGCGGCGGACAAGTTTCAGTTGGGCCGTTGGAACTTCGATCCGGCGGATCGCACGAGTTTCTGGGTGATGTCGTTGTACGGTTTCTTTTGGTATCTGCAGAAGTACGGGGCGGATCAGACCGTGGTCCAGCGCTATCTGGTGGCGCGCTCGCATCGGGAGGCATTCCGCGGGGTGGCTCTGGGGGCGCTGTTGTGTGTGCCGATCTGGGCGTTGTTCATGTTTTTGGGGACGCTGTTGTGGAGTTATTACGAGCTGGGGGGCGCCAGCTTGCCGGAAGCGGTGAGGGATGCTCAGGGAAGAATCAAAGCGGACGCGGTGTTTCCCCATTTTTTGGCGACGCAAGTGCCCGGGGGGCTGGCAGGATTGTTCATCGCGGCCTTGCTGGGGGCGGGTATGTCGACGTTGTCTTCCGACCTGAACTGTCTGGCAGCCGTGGGGGTGCAGGACTACTACCGGCGGTTGCGGCCGGAGGCCTCGGATGCGGAACGGCTGCGGGTGGGCCGCTGGCTGGTGGTGGGTTGCGGCCTGCTGGCCACGGGCATTGCGGCACTGATTGCCTGGCGCGGGGAGCGGGTCCTGGCCTTTTACTATGCGGTGACCTCGATTGTTTCCGGTGGGCTGGCCGGGTTGTTTCTGCTGGCGTTTTTGAGTCGGCGTGCCAACCGCCGGGGCGTGTGGGTGGGAATAGGGGCAAACCTGGCGTTTACCGCCTGGGCCGTGTTGACCAGCGGTCGCGAGCCGTGGCTGGACCTGGGACGATTCAACTATCCATGGGCGGGGGTGATGATCGGGGTGATCGGGCATGGGATTGTGCTGGTGGTGGGGTATTTGGCCAGCTGGTGTTTCTCGAGGGAACCGGCCCGGGGTTGGACGGTGTGGGATTGGCGACGGCTCCGTGCGAGCCGGGGGCCGGAGGCGGAACCATGCACACGGTGACGATCCATCAGGTGCCCGTGCTGCAGGTGGGCGAGGGTTGCGCCGAGGCGGCGGGTGCATGGCTCGTGGGCCGCGGCTGCCGCCGTGCCCTGGCGGTGTCGGGTCGGTCGGGCCGACCGGTTCTGGAGCGTTTGTGCGACCGGTGGCATCGGGAGGGACTGGAGACCGTGGTTCTTCCGCCCGTGCCCGCAGAGCCGACGGTACGGCAGTATGAGGAGTTGTGGCGGGAGGCCCGCCGTCATGAGGTGGATGCCGTGTTGGGGCTGGGCGGGGGCAGCGTGTTGGACGTGGCCAAGTTATTGGCGGCCTTGCTCAAGAGGGACGAGCCGGTGACGGAGTTTTTCGGCATCGACCGCCTGCCGGGTCGGGGCCTGATGCTGGTGTGTGTGCCGACCACGGCCGGCACGGGCAGCGAAGTTTCGCCCAATGCGATTCTGTTGGACGAAACCGTGTGGCTCAAACAGGGCGTGATCAGTCGGTATCTGGTCCCGGACGCTGCGTTTGTGGATCCCGAGCTGACTTACAGCGTTCCGCCGCCGGTGACTGCGGCCACCGGGTTCGATGCCCTCACGCATTGCATCGAGGCTTATGCGAATCGCCGGGCGCATCCGTGGGTGGACATGTGGGCGTTGCAGGGGATTCGGTGGATCGGTGCCCACTTGTTGCGGGCGGTGCAAGACGGCAGGGATCGCGAGGCGCGTCGGTTTGTGGCGTTGGGGAGTTTGTGCGGGGGACTTTGCCTGGGGCCGGTGAACACGGCGGCTGTCCATGCCCTGGCTTATCCGCTGGGGGGCAGGTTTCGCGTGCCTCACGGAGTGGCGAATGCGGTCCTGCTTCCGCACGTGTTGCGATACAACCTGGAGGCGGCGCTGGACCGATACGCCGAGGTGGCTCGGGCACTGGGCGTGCCGGCGGGGAGGGATGAGCGGTCGACCGCGGCAGAAGGGCTGGCACGGCTGGAGGACCTGAGTCGGGCTTGTGGGCTGCCGCGGGGCTTGTCGGCGCTGGGGGTGCGCCGGGAGGACCTGCCCGGTATGGCCCGGGCCGCCCTGCAAGTGCAGCGGCTGTTGCGGAACAATCCGCGTTCTTTGGAGGAGGGCGACATTCTTGCGATTTACGAGGCGGCTTTCTGAGGTTTCATGAAGACAAACGGGAAATGGCAGGGCGTGGTCGTCCCGATGGTGACCCCGGTGACGCGGGAGGGACGACTGGACGAGGCCGGGGTGGAACCGATGGTGGAGTTCCTGGTGGGGGCCGGCGTGGACGGATTGTTCGTGCTGGGCACCACGGGCGAGGGGGCGGCGGTAAGTCGCGAAGATGCGGTGCGGCTGGTGCGTCGCACGGCGGCCTGCGTGCGCGGGCGCGTCCCGGTTTATGCCGGCCTTGGGGATGCCCCGGAGCCGGAGCGGGACGCCGGCACCGCCTTTCTGGAGGCGGGAGCGTGTGTGTTGGTGGCGCGCCCGCCCACCGGTCTGCCGGCCGAGGCGTTGTCCGATTGGACGGAGCGCTTGCTGGGCGCCGTCGAGGGTCCGCTGGTCCTGTACAACATTCCCACCGTCAGCGGGGTGTCGGTTCCGCTGGATTTGTTGGAGCGTTGGATGGGACACCCGCGTCTGACGGGGATCAAGGATTCCGAGAATGATCCGGACCGGCTGAGGGCATTGTTGGCGCGGTTCGGGGGGCGCCCGGATTTCTCCGTGTTCGTCGGGGTTGGAGCTCTGATGGCGGCGGGGCTGCGGCTGGGGGCGGACGGGATTGTGCCGAGCGTGGCCAACCTGATTCCGGAGGTGTGTGTCGAGATGTGGGCGGCGGCGCGGCGGGGGGACTGGGCGCGGGTGGACGCATGCGCGCAGCGCGCGTTGGAGGTGGCCGCGCTCTATCAGAACGGCCGAACCCTGGGCGAGTCGCTTGCGGCCCTGAAGGCGGCGCTGGCGGTTCGGGGGCTGTGCGGTCCGTGGGTGTTGCCCCCGTTGTTGCCGATGAATGCGGCCGAGATCGAAGCCGTCCGGGCGACCATGCAGAGCCTGCAGCTTCTGGGGTGAATGGTCATGCGCTCGAAGCCTGTGTTGGCCGTGACCCTGGGGGATCCGGCCGGGGTGGGGCCCGAACTGGCGGCCCGCGTGCTGGGGTCCCCGGCGGTGCAGGCGATGTGTGTGCC
>JAOADM010000372.1 GCA_026417315.1 Limisphaera sp. | reverse complement strand
ACACAGAAAGAAAAAGCCCACAGAGCACGCAGATTACGCAGAAGCAAAAACACCTGAATTGGATCGGTCCGCCGACTGATCATGGTCCACCCGCTACCGTCGGTGGCTACCAGATCGAAATCCGCCGACTTACGTCGGCGGCTACGAGACAGCGGGGGTGTCGCAGCCGCAGCGAATCTTTCGCCTGGCTTCGTCCTCTCCCCTTTCCGGAAACCAGGTCCTTACTGTCTGCGTGTTCTGTGGGATTCGCGGGCCCTCCATCGAGTGCATTCTGCGGGCCCTGCGGGAGAATTTGAGGATTCTGCGTGATCTGCGTGATCTGTGGGCTGAGGCACAGAATCCGGTCGGTAGCCGCCGCCGGAAGGCGGCGGACGAAACTCGAGGGAGCTTTCCACCGGCTCACGTCGGTCGCTACCTCCTCAAGAGCCCACAGAACACACAGAAAGAAAAAGCCCACAGAGCACGCAGATTACGCAGAAGCAAAAACACCTGAATTGGATCGGT
>JAOADM010000371.1 GCA_026417315.1 Limisphaera sp. | reverse complement strand
CCGCGCTCATGCCGAGGTTGAAAAACCGAGCCTGAGCCGCAAAACGCGAGGAATCCGGCAGCAGCCGGACAGCAAACGGGTCTTCAAACGATTCTTCCACCTCTCGTTGACTCAAAGAGCTGTCCAGTTCAAAGGGCGGGTTGTTCCAATCAAACTCCATACAGAGTTAGCTGTCAGCACAACGCCCATATAACGTCTTTACATTGTATTTACGCACGCACGGCCCACAATGTCAACTGGTTGCCCACGGGGTCAACAGAAAAACCGGTCTGCTCGCCAGGAAAGGGGCTTTTGCGCGAACCGGCTAGTCTTCCTTGCCACCGCCGCTGCCGACCGTGTCAATGCCCTGCATGATGGCGATCAGCGGCAGGAACATGGCGATGACGATGCTGCCCACAACCAGACCAAGGATCACGATCATGATCGGTTCGAGCAACGAGGTCATGGCGGTGACGGCGTTGTCCACCTCATCGTCGTAATTGTCAGCGATCTTGAGGAGCATTTCCGGT
>JAOADM010000036.1 GCA_026417315.1 Limisphaera sp. | reverse complement strand
GCCCCAGGATCAGCGCGTGGACGCCATTCATGCCGGGAAGATGGTTTCCCAGCACGGCGGCCAGCGTCAAACTGGCAGCGGTGGAGAGTCCCAGGGCGCCGACCAGACCTTCCCAGGTTTTTCCCGGGCTGAGCCGGGGTGCCAGCTTGTGGCGTCCGCAGAGGGAGCCGACGACATAAGCTCCAGTGTCGCTGAGCTTGGTGACGACGATGAAATAGAGCACGTAGTACTTGCCGAGGTGATCAATGCCCGGGAAGAAGTGGATTTTCTGGATGAAGTTGAGCAGCCACGGCACGTACATCAGGCCCAACAGGCTGACCGCCAGTGCCGGCAGGCCGTGACCGGTGGGCCCGGCCACGAGCAGTCGGACCGCCAGACCGAGCACAAACACGATGAGGAAACTGGTCTCGAAATCATTGACCCGCGCGGGAGTGCCGTGGATACCGAGCTGGCCCGTGCAATGGAGAAAGGTCCCCACCATGAGCAGCAGTCCTCCGGCCAGACCACACCCGCGAAAGCACGGCAGCCCGCGTTTTTGGGCCAGGCCGTAGAACTCCATCAGGCCCGCTCCGGCCAGCACGACCATGATCGCGAGGAAGATCCATTGAGCCACCGTCGGATGCTTGGAAAACAAGGCCAGGAGGACCGCAGACCACAGGAGGACCGACGAGGCCAGCCGCCGGAGAAAGGTGCGCGTTTTCGCGCCGGGGCCGTTGCCCGGGGATGCGACGCCGGTGCCGAGAGGCGCTGGTGAGTCCGCGTTCATGGCATTGCCCTTCGGAGCGCGCCTGCTTCCGGCAGAAGAGCCAGTCTGCCGCGTCGGCAGGGGGAATCACTGCGGATCTTCAGTCGCATACCCGACAGCGACGGTTCGGCTTCCGGGTGTGTCGGCTCAGGAGGCCCGGTTGGGGTAGGGCGGCTTTTGAATCCTGGGCGGTGGGTTCTGCTTGAGCGCCTTCAGGACTTCTTGCACAGCCCGTTCCAGTTGCGGATCGCCGCCCCGGGCCATTTCTCCCGGATCGTCCACCACTTCGATATCCGGGTCCACACCGTAGCCCTCGATGATCCACTCCCCGGTCTTGCTGTAGATGCCGAAGGTGGGAACCGTGACGGACCCGCCGTCGACCAGGGGCGGCACGCCGGTGATGCCGATCAGGCCGCCCCAGGTGCGCTGACCGATCAGCGGCCCAAGGCCCGACTGCTTGAAATAGTAGGGGAAACAGTCGCCCCCGGAGCCGCTCCAGCCGTTGATGAGCATGGCCTTGGGACCGAAATGGGCCACGGGCGGCCAGGCCCAGTCGCGTCCGTCGCGCACGCCCCAGAAATTGCGGAGGGGTCGGTTCAGCAGTTCCACGAAGCGATCGGGAATCTGGCCGCCGCTGTTGAAGCGCTCGTCAATGATCAGGCCCTCCTTGGTAATCTGCCCGCGCCACTGGCGCACCAGCTCGGTTTGGCCGTTCTGGCCCGTGTCGGGGACGTAAATGTACCCGATGCGGCCGCCGCTGAGTTTTTCCACGCGAAGCCGGTTCTCGTGGATCCAGGCCAGGTGACGGAGACGCGACTCTTGTGCCAGATCGAGGGTTTGCACCAGGACCTGCCGGGCGCCTTCAAAGACGGGCTTGTCGTTGACGGTGAGAAGCACCGGTTGCCCGGCCAGGCCTTGGAACGCGGCCCAGGGATCCTTGGCGGGGTCGAGAGGTTCTCCGTTGACGGCGAGAAGGTAATCTCCGACCTGCACGTTGGTCACGCCGGGCTCGCGCAAAGGCGAGCGCACTTCCACGTCCCACGGGGCAGCTTCCAGGATCCGGGCGATTTGATACGCCCCGTTGGTCAGGACAAAGTCACAGCCCAGATAGCCTACGCCCCGTTCCGGGGGACGCTCCGTGTCGCCTCCACTCCGGTAGGTGTGCGAGGCGTTCAGTTCGGCAATCAGTTCCCCGATGATGTAGTTGACGTCCCATCGTGTCACGGCGTCCTCCAGCAAGCGGCCGTACCGTTCGCGCATGGCGGTCCAGTCCACGCCGTGGAGGTTGGGATCGTAGAAATAGTCGCGTTGCAGCCGCCAGGCGTCGTTGAAGATCTGACGCCACTCGGCCACGGGATCGATGGTGGCCTCGAGCCGGTCGGTGGCCAGCCGTTTGTCCATGCGCTGGTTTTCCTTGGGCTCGATGAAGGCGTAGTTGTTGCCCTTGCGCACCAGCAGCCTGGAGCGGTCCGCGGTCAGTTGGAGATCGTCCGCGTCGTCGAGGATCCGTTTGGTTTCGCGTTTTTCCAGGTCGTAGTACTCGATCGGGCTGGCGGTGGCATCGCTGCCCAGGCGGGGGAGCCACCGGTAGATCAACTTGCCGGACACCGCGGCCAGGTCGTCGTAACGACCCGGTTTGGAGGGCAGGAGTACGACGCGCGATTCGAATCCCTCCAAATCGATTTCGACGGGTTTGGGCGCCTTGCCCGGAGCGGTGTCGGGCTTTTTCGCTGCAGCGGGCGCCGCGTTGGTGGTGCCGGAGCCGGCGCTCTCGGCCGGGGGCGTGTTCGTGTCGGCGAGGACAAGGCCGGCGGCAACCGATGCGGGTTCTTCGGAGGCCCCGGCGGGATCCATCCCGGTCCCCCCGGACTTGTCCTCCTTCGGTTTGTCGCCGTCCTTGGGCTTGTCAGCCTCCTTTTCTTTGACGGGTTCCTCGTCGTTGCGAGGCCCCACCGGGGAGGGGATGTCCTTGCGCAGTGGCACGGCGGCCAGCCGGGCGCCGTTGGCGTAAATCCAGGTGTTGTCCAGTTCGCTGTACAACGGGGCAAAATGCCGCGTGGTGCGGAAGAACAGGTATTTGCCGTCGGGATCGAACACGGGGAGGTCGTCGTTGTAGAAGCCGCTGGTGACCTGATGGCGGCGGTGGTTTTGATAGTCGTAGAGGACAATGGCGGTTTGCCGGTTTTCGCAGTCGGCGGCGTAAGCGATCCAACGGCTGTCGGGGGACCAGCTCACGCGGAAGCGCTGGAGCGCGCCGTGGTACATCCACATTTGCTGGTCGATGCAGCGGTTGGTCCGGGTGTCGAAATCGTACACCCAGATCTTCATGGCCTGATCGATCCAGAGGATCTTTTTCGAATCCGGCGACCACTGGGGTTGGTAGCGGAACCCGGGGCCGAGCCGGGTCAGCGTGCGCGGTTCGGCATTGGTGCCGGGGCCGGGCTCGGCAGGCAGGAGGGTGAGCTCATATTCGCCGGTGCGATCGCTGAAGCAGGCAATCCACCGGCCGTCAGGAGACCAGGCGGGGAATCGCTCGGCAGACCCGGAATTGCGGGTGAGGTTGCGGATGACGCCGTGCTCGGCCGGCACGGAAAAGATCTCGCCGCGGGCCTCGAACAGGGCGCGTTTGCCGGAGGGCGAGGGCGCGGCATTTTGAATGAAGTTGGAGACGTTTTGGGCGCGCGGCTTGAGGGTGGCGCGGTCGGTGCGGACCGTTACGGGGACTTCGCGGGTTTGCTCCGTGCGCAAATCCAGCAGGTAAAGGCGCCCGCCGCATTCGAAGACGATGTCCTCCGGGCCGATGCTGGGGAACCGCACGTCGAATTCCTTGAAAAACGTGACCTGGCGGAAGCGGTCCCGGCCGAAGTCATAGGCCCATATGTTGAAGCGTTTGTCGGGGCCGCGATCGGACAGGAAGTACAGCGTTTGGCCGTGCCACATGGGGATGGATTCTGAGGCGTCGGATCGTGTCAGATTGCGCGCCTTGTACGTTGCAAGATCGAAAAGCCAGATGTCGGGATTCATCCCGCCCCGGTATCGCTTCCAGGTGCGGAAATCCACGCTGATGGGGTGGTAGGCAAGGGTGCGACCGTCCGGCCCGATCGCGCCGAATTCGCCGTAGGGCACGGGAAGTTTCTCCGGCAGGCCCCCTTCGGCGGGAACTTTGTAAAGCTGGTTGAACCGATCTTTGTAGCTGGTCATGGTGGTGGCGTAGAGGAGGTGCTTGCCGTCCGGGTACCAATCCACCATGCGATCCGGCGCGCCGTGATGGGTGACGCGTCGGGGCAGGCCGCCGGACACCGGCATGACGTAGATGTCCAGGTTGCCGTCGTAGTTGCCGCTAAAAGCGATTTGGCTGCCGTCGGGAGAGAATTTGGGGAAGGACTCTTCACCCCGCGGCGAGCTGAGTCGGACGGCTTCGCCTCCGCTCTTCGGTACCAGCCAGATGTCGCCGGCATACACGAACACAATGTGCGTGGCCGAGACATCCGGCTGCCGCATCATCCGCGCGTCGAGCGCGCGCGGCGGATCGTCAGCGGCGCGGAGCGGGGTGAACGCAACGCTCGCGGTGGCGAGCACGGTGAGGACCAGTCCAAGGTGCAGCATACAAGACGGGCCTGAATGTGCGTCAGGCAAAGGGGAAAAACCAAGCCCGGAAATGCGGGGGGTCTCCGCAGGCCTCCGGGCGGCAGCGTAATTCGGGGGCGCATCCGTTCGTTGGAACTGGCCGAACCCTCATGGCCCCGGCTGCTGGTAATGAACGTCCACGAAGGTGAAGTAGATCTCGCGGGTGACCTCCCACGGCCAGGCCTGGCCCTTGGCGTAATAGGCACCCAGCTGCGTCCAGCAGGGGACCTTGTGGCCCACCGCGAGCAGTTCGGAATTCAGGTTCGGGTCTCCCGCAAGCCGGCGCAGGAGATCGCGCAGGGGACCGCTGGCGAACCGGGTGGGGGAAACGCGTACATCGGCCGTGTGCACGGTGTATCCGTACTGGCGCTCCATTTCCTCGCGGAGCGAGGTGGTGTCCTGAAAGGCGCGCAGGCAACGGAGGAGGTGCTGCGCGGAGCGGTGCATGGAACAACGACCGGCGCGGAAGGGAATCGACGCGTCGAGGAAACAGTCGTGCACTCCCAGCAGCAGCCGCCAAACCTCGCCGCTCTCGCCGCCCACGCCGGCACAGGTCTCGGCCACAATGCCTTCCAGCTCGGCCACCACGGCCCGGCGCAGCAGCACCAGCGGGACCCCGTCCATGAAACGGCCCAGCCAGGTGCTGTCGCAACCCCAATCGATCACCTCGCCGCTCTCCAGTTGGGCTCGCGATTCCACCTCGAGCAGCCCGGTTTGGCCGGTCCCGAGCCGGACCAGGTTGCTCGATTCCAACTGCAGCCGGACTCCGGTCCGCAAGGGCAGGCTCCGACCATTGCGGGTGATGAGCTGACCGGGCCGCGCGGTGCGCACCTCCCGGCCCGACGTGCTCCGCACTTCCAAATCGGATTCGAGCAATCCCTGATGTCCTTCCCAAGCGACACGGCTGCCGGCGGCCAGGACCAGCGGGGTGTCGGGCGCCAACACCCGTTCCTTTCCATCGGCCAGCCGCAACCGGGCAGACCAGGAGAGGGTCACTGGTTCGACCGTGAGTAGCGATTTTCGACATCGGACCCGCCCGCCCCGGTACAATTGGTCGTAATCCACACTCTCCAGGGGATTCAGGCCATCCATGGGCGAGACCTGGATGGCGCGGCCGACACTGCCGGAAATGTTCTCCCGGGAAAGGCTGACGCGGAACCGGGGAGGGCCCAACAGGCGCGTGTGAACGCCATCGACCAACAGGACGTAATGGTCCAGCTCCAGCGGCCGCAAGCCCTGTTTCACGGTTTCCACCGCCACCCCACACGCCCGCTTCAAATCGCCCAGCGTCGTCACCACGGGCTGGCTGCCGCGCAATTCCACGACTCCATCCTGCAGCCGCACGGTCCCGCCTTTGAGCAAGCCTCGCAGCCATTCCTCGATCTGTTGGGCGCCGCCCTTGTGGGGGGCTCCCAGGGCCACCAGTTGTTGCGCGTCCAGACGATGCATGCCTCGCGCCCCCAGTCTGTAAAGGGGCGCCTTCAAGGGCCAGTCCGGAGTGCCGTCCCGCCAACTGCAACGCCTCTGGATGTTCCGGCAGGAGGAAAGGCCCTGCGGGTCTTACCCGTTCGCTCGTTCCGCAAACGCGTGTGGAACTCCACTCAGGGGCGTGATCCAAGGGTCCGGCTCGTCAAGTGAGCACTACGGACGTAAAGGCCCACCCGGGACATCTCAGGCTCGACGCGGGTCGTGTCTGGGGGAGGGCCCTGAGAAAAATTCCTCGGCGAAGTATGAGTCCGGGGATTCGAATCGGCCGGGCAGAAGTGACCCCGGATTCCCCCATTCGCCAAGTGTCCGACGCCGCCCCGCAGGCTCGAGGGCGCGCCACGGCCCGGCCAAGAGCTGCCGGCCCGTCGGCCCGGGCAGAGCCGTTGAATGCATCCTGAGCGCCGGAGCGCAGAGCCCGATCCGCTTCGGTGCGCCGACCCTGCACAACGGGCCGGCCGTTCTTCGGCGCCAGCCTGCTTGCGCAAGCCTCAGAAAGCCGATCGATCCGGCCGTGCCCGATGCCGCTTCACGGCCGCTCGGCAAACCGGCATGGCTTTCCAAACGGGCGTGGGGAAAACCTTCGCCTGCCGGGCTAGGCCTTCTTGGCAGATTTTTTCGAGGCTTTGTCGGTTTCCGGGGCAGCGGATTCTGCCGCTGCTTCGCCGGAGCGGCGTGCGCCGGCCCGTTTCTCGGTCTTTGGCTCGGCCGGGGCTGGTGCGGCTGCAGTGTCGGCCGCGGGAGGCGGATTGCTGCTCTCCACGCGCACCTTGAGCGTGCCCTTGACTTCCGGGTGCAGCCGCAGCTCCACCTCGTATTCCCCGAGGCTCTTGATGGGGTGCTCGAGATGGATCTGCTTCTTGTCCAGCACCACGTCGAACTGGGTCTTCAGTGCGTCGGCGATGGTCCCGTTGGTGACGCTGCCGAACAGCTTGCCATCCTCGCCCGTCTTGACGGTGATGACACAAACGAGTTTGGCGAGGGAGCGGGCCAGTTCGCACATCGTGTTGTACTCCTGGGCCTCGCGTTCGGCACGGCGCTGCCGCAGTACTTCCAGCCGCCGCTTGTTTGCGGCGGTCAGAGGGATGGCCAGGCCGCGCGGGAACAGGTAGTTCCGTGCGTAGCCGGCGGCCACGGTGACCTGGTCGGATTCGGCGCCCAGGCCGACGATATTGCTGGTGAGAATGACTTGCATCTTGGCCATAAAGAAAACTCCGAAAAACCCCGGGTTGAGGGCTCAAAAAGGTACATCGTCTTCCGGGGGCAGCGGCTCGGGTTCGACCGGCTCGGAGGCCGGTTTGCCGGCGCCGGCATTGGCGTTCTCGGCGCGCCCGGAATCCAAAAACGAAAAACTTTCCAGCACGACGCTCAGCTTGGAGCGTTTCTGCCCGGTTTGCTTGTCCTCCCAAGTGTCGTAGCGCAGGCGTCCTTCGATCAGCACGGACCGCCCCTTCTTGAGGTATTGGGCGATGGTTTCCGCGGTTTTGCCGAAGGCGTCCACGTCCACGAAGGTGGTCTCGTCCTTCAATTCCCCGGTTTCGGTGCGCCAACGGCGGTTGATGGCCAAACCCAGGCGCGCGACAGCGGTGCCCTTGGGCGTGTAGCGCAGTTCCGGGTCCCGGGTCAGGTTCCCGGCCAGGATGACTTTGTTGAAATTGGCCATCGCGCACCTCCTTTCAGTGGTCAGGCGGCGGCTTTGACGGGCGGTGCCAGCGTGAACATGACGCGGAAGATCTCCTCGTTCAGGGCGAACCGGTTGCGCAGCTGGGCCAGCGCCTCTGGCGGCGCCTCGAAAATAAAGTTCACGTAGAAGCCCGAGGTGACCTTTTTGTTGGCCACGCGGGCGAAGCTGCGGCGATCCATTTTTTGAATGGTTTCGACGCGGCCACCCGCCTGGGTGATTTCGGCCGTGATCCGGTCGATGGCCTCCTTGATGCCTTCTTCGCGACCGGCCGTGTTGAGGATGAAGAGTCCTTCGTATCGTCTCACGTCTCGTCTCTCCTTTCGGCTGGGCGTTCGACCCATCCGTTATATCGGTTCATCGCCAATTGCAATCCGAAGTCCAGCCAGCACTCGATCTGGTCCGCCGCCTTTTCGAGCACCTTCTGCAGTCGTTCCCATTCGTCGGGGCTGAATCGGCCCAGGACGTAGTCGGTGATCTCTCGCGCACCGGGCTGGCGTCCGATCCCAATGCGCAGCCTGGGGAACGCGGTGGTCCCCAGATGCGCCGTGACCGACTCCAGTCCGTGATGGCCACCCGTGCCGCCCCCGGGGCGCATGCGAATTTGCCCCAGCGGCAAATCCGCGTCGTCCACCACAATGAGGACCCGGTCGACGGGAATTTGATGGTACCGGGCGACGGCGGCCACGGACCGGCCGCTGGCATTCATATAGGTTTGGGGCTGACAGAGCAAGACCCGGTTGGGGCCGCGCGGGACCCGCGCCAGCCTCGCCTCGAAGGCCCGTTCCCAGGTCCACTCGGCCTGCCACCGCTGCGCCAACCGCTCGGCCACGAGAAACCCCGCGTTGTGCCGGGTGCGTTCGTACGCGGGTCCCGGATTGCCCAATCCGGCCACCAGATACCAAGATTCCATGGACAGGCCGGGCTGCAGAGACGGTTGGGCGCCGCGGTGCCATCGGCGACGGGGCTATTTCTTCTTCTCGGCTGCGGGGTTCTTCTCCGCCGCAGGCTTTTTCTCGGCGGTTTCCGGCGCAGCCTTTTTCTCGGCCGGCTCGGCGGCAGCTTCTTCCTTCTTTTCCTTGATCATCTCGACGGCGCCGGCTTCCACCGGAGCGGCTGCGGCCGCGGCTTCTTCCGCCTCCACCTTCGGCACGGCGATCGTGATGACCGGGGCGGATTTCTCCCCCAGGATCTCCACGCCCGGCGGCACCGGCAATTCGCCCAGATGAATCGTCTGGCCGGCCTGAAGGTTCGTCACGTCCACCACGATCTGTTCGGGCAAATCCTTGGGCAGGGCACGCACCTTGACCCGGAACAGCACGTGTTCGAGGATGCCGCCGCCGGTCTTGACCCCCACGGCCTCGCCCACGGTCTCGACCGGCACGTACACGGTCACCTTTTCGGTCTCGGCCACCTCGTGGAAATCGACGTGCAGGATGGCGCCGGTCAGGGGGTGACGCTGGATGTCCTGCAGAAGCGCCAGCCGTTGCGGCCGGGCGTCGCCCTCGACGGTGAGGTCGACCAAAATGTTGTCCGAGGCGGTGTGGTGCAAAAGATTCTCCAGTTCGCGCCGCGGCACTTGGAGGGTTTGCGGCCGGATGTGCCGGCCGTAAATGACAGCGGGCACGTGCCCGGAAGCCCGCACGCGGCGGGCGCCGCTGCGACGCGTTTCATTGCGCGGAACTGCTTTCAGCGGTACGGCTTTCATTTCAGTGTCTCAGGTCTCGGGGGCGTTCAACTGGTACGCCCGCCCTTGAACTCGAAGAGCGAGTTGACCGATTCGTTGTTGTGGATGCGCTTGATCGCCTCGCCCAAGAGTCCGGCCACTGACAGCGTGGTGATGTTCACGCCGGTGATGACCGGACGCAGCACGGTATCAGTTGTGATCAGTTCGTCAATCTCGGAGTTGCGGAGCCGCTCGATGGCCTGATCGTTCAGGATGGCGTGGGACACGCAGGCCAGGATCTGGCGGGCCCCCTTGCGCTTGAGCAGCTCGGCCGCCTGCACCAACGTACCGGCCGTCTCGGTCAGGTCGTCCACCAACAAGCAGTTCTTCCCGCGGACCTCGCCGATGACGGCCAGCGATTCCACCTCGGTGGCGCTGCGGCGGCGCTTGGCCACGATGGCCAGCCCGGCCTCCAGGGTCTGGGCGTAGGCATAGGCCATCTTCAGGCCCCCCACGTCCGGGCTCACCACCACCAGGTTGGGAATGTTCTTCTGGCGCAGGTAGGCGTACATGACCGGCGCCGCATACAGATGATCCACGGGGATGTCAAAAAAGCCCTGGATCTGCTGGGCATGCAGGTCCATCGTCAACAGCCGATTGGCCCCGGCCGCAACCATCAGGTTGGCCACGAGCTTGGCAGTGATGGGCACCCGCGGCTGATCTTTGCGGTCCTGTCGGGCGTAGCCGTAGAAGGGCACGACCGCCGTGATGCGTTGCGCGCTGGCCCGCCGCAACGCGTCCATCATGATGAACAACTCCATCAGGTTGTGGTTCGTGGGCGGCGAAGTGGGCTGCACCACGAACACGTCCTGACCGCGGACGTTCTCCTCGATCTTGACAAACGTCTCCCCGTCCGGGAAAGGCCGGATGGTGGCCTTTCCCAGTTCGATCCCGATGTACTGACAGATTGCCCGAGCCAGGGGCTCGTTGGCCGTGCCGCTGAAAACCTTCACGTAACCGTGTTGTCCTGATGCCGGGTTTCGCGCTCGGAGGCTTGCAAACCGAGCGGCTCAAAACAAAAAGCCACCGATCCTCGGTGGTAAAGGCGGCTTCCACTTTACCAGGATCCATGGTCCGTGCAAGTGGCATCTTCGGACCGGTCTGCCGTCGGCCGTATTGCAGGTTGCGGAGGTGCCCCAAAAAGCCCGGCGCAATTCCGGGCGTCCCCTCGGCATGAGAAAACCGAGGGAAAAGGGCATTTCACCCGGGTTCTTGAATCCGGGGGCTCCAAAGCCGTGCGCCCACCGTGACCGCGGGTCGGGCGGGGTCGGGCAATGGCCGGTTCGGGTCCCTCCGTTGAAATCGGGCGTCTCGAGCGGCTGCTTCCGGATTCCTTGGGAGTCAGTGGAGGCGACGGTGACCGTCTCGATCGGCCCAGCTGGCTGTGGCATGCAGCCGGCGACCCCGACCTGTTGGGGCCGCCGTTTGGCGGGTGTTGAGTCGGCTCCGAAGCCCGGGTTCGGTCGCCCACCCATGGGTGAGAGGCCCTTCCCCTTCGAGAGACGGATGTCATGGCCAGGGGGCTGGGAGTGGCCGTTCTCCTCGCCTCTGCGGATCAAAATCCGGGACCGAACCGTCGGGCAAAGGGCGGCCGGGAAAGGGGGGCTGCGTCGGGACGGCGGGTGGCCTATTGGAGTCTGCAAGGTTTCCCGGCCTCGAGATTCCGGGATGAAAGACTGGAGAGATGCGTCGGTTCGACATCGGAGACCGCTACTTCGAGCGCGCTCAGTTCGCGGCCCGACGGATGCTCCTGCGTGCGCTTGGCAATTCCTCGGGCTCGGCCGGGGTGGCCGTCCGAAGTCCACCACAGCCAATTTGGCCGGGGTTCGGGCCGCCCATAGTGTTCGGTTTTCCGACAACCCGTCGGCCAGGTTTACACTTTTGGGGGGTTGGCTGAGATTGCGGTAACCGGTTACAAGACAATCGGATGCATGGCCGCCATCGGGTCAACTACGGATTTGGTGGGGAAAAGTGTAATCTTTTCCTTACACATCTGTTGGCAAACGTTTTCCGCTGCTAGTGCATAACATACTCATCGACAATTACTTACGGTTGTTATGCTGCATTGGCATGGAATCAGCTCCGGAAACTTTCAGCTGGAAAAAGCGCGAAACCGTGAACCGAAAAGTTTGGAAAGGAAAGGTGGCCATGAAAAAGAACTTGAGAGCCCTGAGCGGCCTGATGTTTACCGCCGGCTTGATCACAGCGCAGGCAGCGGTGATGGCCCCACCGGAGATCGTGCGCCTGTCCCGAGTCGAGACTGTGGTGACTGACTTGGGGAACGGCTTTTATCATTACAGCTATGTCGTCTGGAACGACTCCGATCGCCAGAGGGATCCTCGCAGTCCCAGAATGTGGGTGTGGCCCCAGATCATCGGCTGGGAGATCCCCTTGGACTCGCCGGGTGTCGTAACGGCAGTTACTGCACCGCCCACATGGGATTGGCAAATCCTGAGCGCAGAAGAATATTTTAACCTGTACGGGGTGGAGAACCCGTTCGATGCCCTGTACGTTCTTCAGTGGTACGATGCTGAACTGATTCGCGGGATCAGCAGGAACAAGCGTATTGTGCCGAGGGGGTACAATGCGTATTGGGCGGACAATCAATACGAACCCTCGGCCGGCGGATTTGGTTTCATTTCTCCCTTGGGGCCAACGGACGGACCTTACGCAGCGCTTTGGCTCGATCGGTATCGTCAGATTGGGGATCCTCCGTTGCCGGGTACAGGAATCATCGGCGGTGGCTTGCCCTACACCCCGCGGCACCGCATGCCGGACGGGGGGACCACAGCCGTCTTGATCGGACTGGGCTTGATCGGTTTGCAGATTTTGCGACGGTCACGGTAACGCGCTCCGCTGCCGCCCGCTCTTGATGTGGGCGGCGCTCATCCTCGGTTGCGGCTCGTCCAGTTGGGGCGAGCCGCATCTTTTGAGTGCGGGGATAAGGTTACCGCCCATGGAACGTGACAACGTGAAGCTAGCGAGTTTCAGGAACCCCCCTTTCGAATTGGAACTGCCCAGACTCTTGGGCCAGGTGGCCTTTTAGGCGTAGGCGAGTTGTTTAAAGATCATTACCTACTCGGAACCGCACGTCTGCGTCAACAGACTGAAAGGGCGCCCTGGACGCTGTATTGAAAAATGCCAAAAACCCAAACTAAACGCAGACTTGCCGAAAAGTCAAGGGTTGCTCTTGGAGAAGCCGCTTTTTCAACACCTTCTTAGACCATCCTCCCACACGGTGTCGCGCTCACACATGGGCTACGCGGCCGATATTTCCGCTTCTTCATGGCAGACTGGCGCGCTTCGAGCGGGCAACTCACCACCCGCCGCGCTGAATAATCTACAGGGCTGCCCGCTGTGTGCTGACGAGACCAAGTGCGTGCCCGGTCAGCAACCTCCAGCTTCTGCGCCGGACCGATGCGTAGGTGGAGACGTAGACCTCCTTTTCAGTTTCGGTTCGTAACAAAGCTGCCTCTGGTCCCAAAGGCGTCGGCATGGCGAGGGCCCCGCATGGTTTCGCAGGTTGCCGAAAAAGTAGGTTTGCAGGCATAGGACTTGCGAGCTTGCTCCGAAAAGCCCGGATTCGATTGAAGAAACGACACTCCGGCAATGGCTATCGGGCCTTCGACATGCTCGACTATCGAAAAGGAATTTCGCGCATGTTTGGCCCAGCATTTGCGAGGATCGTAGGAATGCGGGGAATCCTTAAAGACTCGTTACTAGCTTCCCGGGCCAGGCCGATTCGTGGGACAAAAGACGCAGTTGGCTGAGAGTCTGGGATCACCCCCTGAATCCGGCAGTTGCTAGCGAAGCTTGGTTAGTGGTGAGGAAACTCACAAACTCCCAGAGATCTTGTGCGCGGGCCGACTTAATCGCGTTGGACCTCGAAGCGGTGCTGCGGACAAGTTCATGGAGTAAAACGCTCCAGAAGGCGCCGAATATGGCTGTGACAACGGCTGCCGTCCCGTGAGCAACGTAACCTTGCTCCACTGAACTCAAAGGGAGCGTTCGGGATTGCACCGCTCGCGCCTTCTCTGTATTGCCATTGACAGCAATGCGATCAGCGCAACTGATCCGGCCATCCATGTCGATGGCTCTGGCACCGCTTCGATCATCATCCGCTGGGGATCCTCCTGGTCTGGTGCAGTCCAAGTAGTTCCTGCATCTTGGGAGTAGGACCAGCCGCTCGGCAAACCGACGCCATTCTCTGAGGAGGTGTAGCCCCATCGAAAGGCTCCGCTGTTTGGCTGTACAGCCACATAGTACGTTGTGTTTGGCGACATCGAAACGTTGAGGCCGAGTATGCTGACAATATTATTCAGATCGGTGCTGCTTGGATTTGGAAGGCCGGTGGCCAAAGTGGCGACCACTGACCCGGGCCGTCCGTCTTGCCCCGTTGCGGCCCTGAGCACTACGTCGAAGTTCCCCGGCGCCCCTTCTTGCTCGTCATAATAGACGTTCAGGCGAACTGCCTGAAGGACGGTATATGTACCGCTGTTGAAGGCCTGCGCCGCGTAAGTGTTGGCGTCTAAAAGATTGCCTGCCTCGTGCTGCAGATTAAGACTGTCGAAAATGATAAACCCTGCGTGGGCCGGGGTCACGCAGAGCGCCACAACGAGCGCCGTGGCTTTCACAAGTCTCGTGATTTTCATGCGATCTAGAGCCTTTTTAGCAGGCCTTCCGTGGCCGTCAACCATTTTTAAGCCACGACTTTTTAAGCCGCGGCTTGGGAGTCTGTGGGAGCCCACGTCCGTGGTCGCTTCCGCGCTGCTCCATTCCAGCTTGGCCGGCTGCAACAGCGGTCGGTGCCCGAACCCCGGTCGGGCGTGGAGGAGCCGGTAGCATGCCACCTTGACCCAAGAAGCGCCGATGGTGAGAGGGGCCTTGAGCCGGCGGTGGTTTGAAAGCACGCCGTACTCGGGGAATAGTTTTTACAACATGCGGAGCAGCAACAAGTTGGCGATTTTCTAGTCCTGTCTTTCGCCGGCCTGCGGGCCGGGGTCTGCGCCCTCAGAACCCGAGTGTCGCGGTTTTTGGACTGCTCCGGGCTTCTTTGGGACCGGTGGACCTGCGCGTGAGCGAGCGGTCGAAAAAAGGGTTTTCCGAAAACGATCTTCGATTCTCTCGAGAGCCCCCATGTCTTTTCCAGGCAAAACGGCTTTTCGGCAACCTCCTAAGGTCCCTGCGATTCGCGGCCGCGGGGGTCCCAGACCAGGTCCGGGATGGGACTGCCATCGGGTCGAAGGATCTCGATCCAAAAACCGCAGCCGGCGGTGTGTTGGGTGAGTTTGACGAGCAGAGTGTTCCAGCCGCGCTGCAGGTGAGCCGGGGCATGATCTTGTCCCCGGACCAGGCCGCGGATCGCGTTGTGGGCATGGACGAGCCGGCGGTTGATCCAGAGTTTGATCCCGTCGTCGCTGCCGATGCGCAAAAGCCCCGGCAGGTCCACGGGCGCGTACACCCCGGTGCGGGCGTACAGCACACAATGGTCACCCGGCTGCAAGTCGGTCAGATCCACATGGCCGGGCTGATCGGGGGATGCGGGTGGTTTCGTTCGCCAAGCGATCTGCTGGGTCCCGGTTTCCTCTGGTGGGAAGGGCACGTCGAACAATGCCGGCCCCTCCCGGCCTTGCACGCGATAAGGGCCGGCCACCTGCCAGCCGGAATGGAGCTGGCGCAGGCGATCCGCCGCTTGCGCACGGATCGCGGGTGTGGTGCCTTCGGCGGCGAGCGATGCGAGGATGTCTTCCGCCGGTGACCAGGAGTCGGCCAGGGCGCTGGCCAGTTGGCAGGAGGCCGATTCAGCCTCTGCCCGTACCGTCGGGTCGTCGCGGCGCAGTTGTTCGACCGCACGGAGCGTGTCCGGGTGCGGAAACCGGGGCAGGACCGACAAGCCCAACCGCCGCAGCGCGGGTGTGTGGGCCACGGCCAGCAGACGCAGCGCCGTTACTCGGGATTCCTCGGACTCTGGCGCCGTCGCAGCGTGCTCACTCAACAATCGGATGGCTGCTTCGAACAAGCGGGCACGTTGTTTGGGATTCTGCGTTTTCTCGCATTCCCGAACCAGGTCCGGGAGCAGGGCAGGGTCGCGCGTTTGGGTCAGGGTTTCCAGGGCCAGGGAACGTCGGGCTGGGTCGGCGGCAGTCAATGCGCGGCGCATCGCGGTGCGGACACTTTCGTGGCGGAGCCAGCCGGCGATTTGGTGCAGCGCGACGGCGGTGTCTCCAGCGGTCGTAGTCATGGCCTCGAGCAACGGCGAGGGATCCAGGGATCGCGGGTCGAGCCGCTCCAGCCAGCGCTGAAAGAACTCGAGCCCTTCGCGTCGGACCTCGGCTTGGGACACCTCGGCGATCCACCGGACCAAGGGAGCGAACTCGGCGGGGCCGGCCAGCTCGATCAGCGCGCGCAGTGCGGCCGATCGGGCAGACGCGGGGCCGGTTCTCACCACGTGGATCAGTGGCGGCACCGCTGCGGTGTCGTGTCGGGCGCTCAGAACCCGGACCAGCTCGAGTTGGACGCTTCCCGAGGCGCGCCGCAGCTGTTCGATCAGGGCTGGGGTGACTCCGGGGGGTGCCATATGGGCGAGGGCCCAGCGGGCGGCTTCCTGTTCGGCTCCGACCCCATGGGCGGCCCGTTGGAGCAGGAGCTCGGTGTCGCTTGCGTCTCCCACTACGGCCAGGGCACGAATGGCAGCGACACGGACGGGAGGCTCTCCCTCATGGATCAACTGGCGAACCACGGGCGCAGTTTCAGGGCCGGCGCCGTACTCCAAGTGGGCCAGGACGGCCGCCTGCGTGAGCGGGCCCGCTCTCGACAAGGCATGGATCGCCAGTGCAGTGCGGGCCTCCACCGGCCATTCCGGCCACAAGGCCAGCACGGCCGGGACGGCCTCCGGATCGGATCCTGTGAGCGCCTGCGCCGCCTCCTCGAGCAACCGGGGGCCGGCTGATCGCAATTTGCCGATCCAGGCAGCACGGCGGATGGCCGCGGGCTGGTCCGAACTCATCAAACGCTCGAACCATGCCAGCGCTTCGGAGGTTTGCCCCGCGCTCCTGCGCATGTCTGCCAGCAGCAGGACTGCCGGCGCAATCAAGCGGGCCCCTTGTGGACCCAGCCGGATCCATACCCTTTCCAGCGCTGCTTCTGCCTCGGCGGAACCGATGCGGGCCAGCGCCAGACTCGTCGCAGCCAGTAGACCCGGATCCGACGGATCGAGCAGCGGCGCCAGATGTGCCGCGCTGGCCGGATCCCCCCGCAGCCCGAGCGTTTGCACGATTGCGAGGCGAACGGCGCCGGTGGCCTGGGCCAGGGCGGCATGCAGGGCGGCGGTGACTTCGTGGCCCGGCACCACCTCCAACGCATGAAGCGCGGCATGAGCGGTGAGCGGGTCCTGGAGCAGCGGAGTGAGCACGGGCACGGCCTCGGGGCCGGCCACGGCGCGCAACCGGGCGCACAGGTTGGCTAGTTCGGTTGCATTCGTGGTCGCGCGCAACCGGTTCAACAGCTCGGCCGGATTCTCCCGCAGTGTTTCTGCCCAACCGACGCTGCTTGCCCCCAACGAAATGCCCAAAACCCAGGTGACCGCGAGGGATTTCGCGAACCGACTCCATGGTGGGCAGGCGGCAAGGTTCATAATCCCCAGGGTGGACGCGGGACGTAAGACAGAAACCGATTGGCTTCGGCGTCGCCCTCGAACCGGCGTTGGCTTCCGTTCCACCGCAACGAACGTTGAAGGGCCAGGGCGATGCCGCCGGCCAGGATGAAGTCCATGGTTTGCACCGCAACGACGGGATTGCACACGGGCGCGCGACGGGTGCGAATGCAGTCGAGGAAGTTGCCCGAATGACTGCTGGCGCTGTGCAGCCGGGTTTCTCCGGGTCGGAGGGGTGTGCACAACAGGTCGGGCGGGTCGGCCACGATTTGCGACCGGTCGACGGCGATTCTGCCGGCCGTGCCGACGAAACAAACACCGCCTTCTTGTCCGACCGGCTCGCCGGGGTGGGGATCCGAATGAACCACGACGCCGCCCGGCAGGTGATATCGGACGGCGGGCTGCCTGCCGGGGCCGGTGGGCGGGACAAACTCGATCTCCACGATGGCCTCCGCGGTCAGACCGGGGCCCCAGAGCACAATGTCGTAGTGGTGCGGGCTCCAGTTGACGTCCCCGACGAAACATCCGGGCAGGGCATGGCCGGGCTCGCCGGCGTAGGGCCGCCAGGGCAGGGGCCCGAGCCAGAGGTCCCAGTCGAATCCCTCGGGCACGGGTTGTTGCTCGGTGGTGGTCCACGGCTGCGGCCAAAACGCGCCGGGCAGGCGATACGCGAAGACTTCTCGCAAGGTTCCGATGCGGCCGTTGCGCACCAGTTCGCAAGCGAGGCGGAAACGTCCGGAATACTCGCAGCGCTGCTGGGTGCCCGCCTGATAGACGGCGCCCCATTGGCGGGCCGTGTCGAGTACCAGTCCGCCCTCACGGATCGTGATCGCGACGGGTTTCTCGCAATAGACATCCTTGCCGGCGCGCATGGCGAGCACGGACATGGGGGCGGCCCAGTGGTAGGGCAGGGCCAGCAGGACGGCGTCGATATCCGGGCGGGCCAGGAGTTCTCGAAAGTCGGCGTAGGCGTCGACGCCGCGGTAGTTCGGTTGGCCGAGTTTCTCGGCGTACACTTGAAGGCAGCGCTGGCGCGCGTGCTCGCGTCGGTCTCTGCGGACGTCGCACACGGCCAGCACTTGCACGTCGGCACGGGCAACGTACCCGCCCGGCACATAGGTCCACGCGCCCCCCAGCAGGTGTCCCATGCCCTGACCGCCCAGACCGATGAAGCCCATTTGGATTCGCTCACTGGGCGGCCGCAGCCCGCCCCGGCCCAGGGCCGTCGCCGGGATGACCCACGGCGCTGCGCAGAGGGCGACCCATCCTCGTGCGGCCGTCGCCAGGAACCTGCGTCGGGACACACCCGGGGACCGAGTCAGCTTGCGTTGGGTCATGAGCGGCCGGGGATGGGATGTGCGCGGCTGTTCCATTCTCGGTGCGAGGGGTTCGAGGGGCCGCGCATGTTGAGGCAAAAAAGAATTGGTGCCGATGGAGGGAGTCGAACCCCCAAGCCCTTGCGGGCACCAGATTTTGAGTCTAGCGCGTCTGCCAATTCCGCCACATCGGCACCGACGACACTTTTAGCATACACATCTGCGCCATTCTGTAAACCCCCTGATGAAGTCGGGGCGCGGACGCACTTCGGCTCCACAGCTCCGCGTGCCGGCGGCGGACCTCGTCAGCGACGGGCGATGCGCTGTCGGGCGGCCTCCAGGATCTTTCGCTCGCGCGGGGTGAGGCTTTGAATGCCGTGCGCGGAGATTTTGTCCAGGATGGGATCCACCTCCCGGCTGAGGAACTCGTCGGGTGGCAGGTCATCCGGCAAACGCGGTTCGGGGGCGGCGGCGCGGGGAGAGGTCATCAAGCGGGGCGTGGAACGGGGCTTCGAAGAGCGACTCTGAAAGCGGATCCGCAGCCGCGGCCAGGACCAATCCAGCCCCCAGCGCGCATAGATCACGCCGGCCAGCATTCCGCCCAGGTGCGCCGCGTGCGCGATGGAATCTCCGGGGAAGAGGATCCCAAACAGGGCCAACAGCGCGCTGATGAGCAGCAGGTACTTCGCTTTGAGCGTCAGTGGCAACACGAAGAACAGAAGCAGGGTCAGCGGCCGCTCCGGGTGGAGCATGGCGAAGGCTGACATGAGGGCGAAAGCGCCGGCGGAGGCCCCCATCACGGCTCCACCAAACCACCGCGGAGAAATGGCGGCCGCCAGCACCTGCAACAGGCCGCCTGCGAACCCACCGACGAAGTACAGCGTCAGAAACCGGCGCCAGCCCAGCTCCTCCTCCAGGGCGCGGCCGAATACGTAGATCACGAACGCATTCAGCAGCAGGTGCAAAAGCCCACCGTGCATGAACTGAAAGGTGATCAACTGCCACACGTAGCCGCGGCTCAATCCCTCGAGACTCAGCGCCAGCACGGGATCCGTGGGGAAGCCCGGGAAAACTCGGTAAAGGATGTTCTGCACCAGGAACGCCACGGCATTGGCCACAATGAGCCACACCGCCACGGGCCAGCCAGTGCGGCCGTACGACGCGCTCCGCATGTAATCCCGGTCCTCGAGCATCCCAGTGCCAAACTACTGTTTTTGAGCGGCCGAATCAAACGTGGTTTCGGGCTCCGACGTTGGACAGCATACGTTCGCGCCGTGGGACGGAGTCTTTGGCGAAGCTGGGTGCCGCCACAGGTTTTGGGACATCCGGTTTTGCGAGTTTGCCGCGTCCAACTCTGAATCCGAGGACCGCGTACCGCGGTGCTTCTGAAGCCAAGGGCTCCACGGTGTTGGGGCACAACGAGATGACAGACCTGCGCCGGGTTCGTGACGAATCTGCTGCGTTCGACCTGGGGGGGTGTGCAAGGCTGGCGCCGGGCGATGGGGGCGCTATGACAAGTGATGGGGTTCCCAGTCAGGTCCGTAGCCCGCGGCGCCGGATGGCAACCAGCGGGGCGGGGACAGCCGGGCGGGATGGACAGCAGCAGTGCCGGGAGCGGTGGCACCTGCACGGGCCTGCGAACACGGCCCTTGCGTGCCACCCGCACGGGTGAGGAGCTCTCCAGGGGCCGTTGCGCTTCGGGGCATGCCGGGGCGCGGCCAAGGTTTGGACTTTTTCGGATCGGCCCGTCGGCGTACCCTGCGCGCCCGTTGCGACGGATGAAACTGTTCAACACGCTGACGCGAACGCTGGAGGAGTTTGTGCCGCTGGACCCGGGCGGCCGCCACGTGGGCATGTATTGTTGCGGCCCCACGGTGTATGACTACGCCCACATCGGCAACTGGCGCACGTTCGTGTTTGCCGACCTGCTGCGCCGCTACCTTGAATTCCGCGGCTATGGGGTCCGGCATGTGATGAACATCACCGATGTGGAGGACAAGATCATCCGCCGCGTCCGTGAGACGGGGATGTCCCTGCGCGAATACACGGCCCGGTACGAGGCGGCCTTCTTCGAGGATTTCGAGACGCTGCGGTGCCGGCGGCCGCATCTGACCCCGCGGGCCACGGAACACATCCCGGACATCATCGCTCTGATCGAGCGGCTGATGGCGCGCGGCCTGGCCTATCGGGCCGGAGATGGCTCGGTGTACTTCAGCATCGAGAAGTATCGCGCCGCCGGGGGCCACTACGGGCAGCTGGTGCGGGTTCAGTTCGATCAATTGCGCCCGGGGGAACGGGTGCGAAGTGACGAATACGCCAAGGAAACGCCGGTGGATTTTGCCCTCTGGAAGGCCCGGACGCCCGAGGATGGCGACATCTTTTGGCCCAGTCCCTGGGGCGAGGGCCGACCCGGCTGGCACATCGAATGTTCCGCCATGAGCATGAAGGCCTTGGGGCCGAGTTTCGATCTGCATCTGGGGGGCGAGGATCTGATGTTCCCGCATCACGAGGACGAGATCGCGCAGAGCGAAGGAGCTGCGCTGCAGCCCCCCGGCCAGCGGTTTGTGAAGTACTGGCTGCACGGGGCGTTCCTGTTGGTCGAGGGTCGCAAGATGAGCAAGTCGCTCGGCAACTTTTTCACCCTGCGCGATCTTCTGGCGCGCGGGTTCAGCGGGCGCGAGATCCGTTACACGCTGCTGACGGCGCACTACCGCGAGACCTTCAACTTCACGCTGGAAGGCCTCCAGGCCGCCCGCGGCGCGTTGGGGCGGCTGGACGAGTGCCTGACACGGCTGCGCGAGGTTGCAGCCGCCGCCACCGGCAATGGCGCTCCGACCGCGGCGCAGGCGGTGTCGGTCCCGGACCTGGTGGGGCCGTTTACGGCGGCCATGGATGAAGACCTGAACATCTCGGCGGCGTGGGCCGCGGTGTTCGAGTGGGTGCGGCAATTGAATCGGGCCATGGCGGCCGGGGAACTGACGCCGGACCAGGCCCGGGCCGCCCTGAATCAGTGGCAGCGCGTCGATCAGGTCCTCGGGGTGGGCGAAGTGCAGGAGCTGCAAGTGCCGTCCGAGATCCAGTCTCTGGTGGAAGCGCGGCAGGCGGCACGCAAGGCCCGGGACTTTGCGCGCGCCGACGCCTTGCGGGAGCAATTGAGGGCA
Source organism: Limisphaera sp. (assembly GCA_026417315.1). Taxonomy (GTDB): domain Bacteria; phylum Verrucomicrobiota; class Verrucomicrobiia; order Limisphaerales; family Limisphaeraceae; genus Limisphaera. The sequence continues at coordinate 2,978 of JAOADM010000036.1, read as the reverse complement.
GCGGGCTGGCTGGTCGAGGACACTCCCAAGGGGCCCCGCTTGAAACGCATTCAGAGCTGAGCGCCGGTCCCGCCGGCCGCAAGTTGTGCGGGTCTGCCGGTGTGCACCCCAGGTTGTAACGAGGTTTGTGAAAGGGCTCTTCATCACGTTTGAAGGCACGGAGGGCAGTGGAAAGACCACACAAGTGGCCCTGCTGGCCCAGCGATTGCGCGAGTGGGGGCGACGCGTGCGCGTGGTCCGTGAACCCGGCGGAACCCCCATCGGCGAAGAGATTCGCCACACACTCAAGCACAGTCAGCACAACCACGCCATGACCTGGGAGACCGAGCTGCTGCTGATGAATGCCAGCCGGGCCCAGTTGGTGCGCGAGGTGATCCGGCCCGCGCTGGCGGCCGGGGAGATCGTGTTGTGCGACCGGTTTGCCGACTCGACGATTGCTTATCAGGGGTACGGTCGGGGCCTGGATCTGGAGATGGTGCGTCGGGTCGTCGAGGTGGCGGTGGGCGGTACGTGGCCGGATTTGACCCTTCTCTTGCACGTGCCGCCCGAGGTCAGCGCGGAACGTTTGCGGTCCCGGCAGGCCACGCTGCCTTTTGTGCGGGATCGAATGGAGGAGGCTGACCCGGCATTTTTCGAGCGTGTGGCTCAGGGCTATCGAGCCATTGCGCAAGCGGATCCCAAGCGGGTCAAGGTCATCGACGCCACGGGTTCCATCGAGCAGGTGCGAGCGGCCATTTGGCGGGAGGTGGCGCCCCTGGTGGCCTTGAGCGAGCCGTGAGCCGGTCTTGCTGAGTTGGCCGGAGGAGCGAAAAACCGCGTCGGATATCGTTATCGGAGATTTTTCATTTTTTTGCTTGCAACCCTATATATTGGGTCTATCGTCGCCTCGTTGCCCTACAGGTTGGGCAATGAGCCTTTCCGGGCGGCTGGTTCGCCCGGGTAACGGCCCAAGTTTGAAAGCGTAACTTTTAGCAACCCCCGTCGGCTGGACCTGTGGATGCGGTGTCCCTGGGCCGGCCGGCGAACCCAAATGAAAGCAGCCATGATCGAAGCACCGACTCCTGAAGTGGCGGCCCGACCGTCGCGTCATAGTTCTGTGTCCTCTCGCCCGGCCGGGGGCGAAGAATCGCCGGTGACCCCGGAGCGACGACCCCTGCCGTGGCCGCGGGTCTTCAGCGACCCGAATGTCAGCCCGTTCGATCAGATCGAATGGGAGCGCCGGACGGCAGAGATCACCGACGATTCGGGCAAGGTCATTTTCAAGCAGGAGAACGTGGAGGTGCCCAAGAGTTGGTCGCATCTGGCCACCAAGGTGGTGGTGTCGAAGTACTTTTACGGCGAGATGGGCACCCCCGAACGGGAGACCTCGGTGCGCCAATTGATTCACCGTGTCTGCCGGACCATCGCGGACTGGGGCATCAAGGACGGCTACTTCACGCCCGAAGACGGCGAGGTGTTCTACAACGAGCTGGTCTGGCTGTGCCTGAACCAGTACGGGTCGTTCAACTCGCCGGTGTGGTTCAACGTCGGTTTGTACCATCAGTACGGCATCGGCACGCGGTCGGCCCCGGGCAATTGGTACTACAACCCCAGGACCGGCCAGGCGGAACGGGCGCGGACCCAGTACGAGTATCCGCAGTGCAGCGCCTGTTTCATTCAGTCCGTGGAGGACAACATGGAGTCGATCATGCGGTTGGCCTATTCGGAGGCAATGCTGTTCAAGTTCGGCTCCGGCACCGGCACGGACCTGTCGCCCATCCGGTCCAGCAAAGAGAAGCTCAGCGGGGGGGGCCGACCGAGCGGTCCCCTCAGTTTCCTGAAGGTGTACGATCAGGTGGCCAACGTGGTCAAAAGCGGGGGCAAAACCCGCCGGGCGGCCAAGATGAACACCTTGTATGACTGGCACGGGGACATCGAAGAGTTCATCGAAGCCAAGGCCAGGGAGGAGAAGAAGGCCTGGGCGCTGATCGAGCAGGGATACGACGGCAGTTACAACGGCGAGGCCTACGGCAGCGTGATGTATCAGAATGAGAACCTCTCGGTGCGCGCCACGGACGCCTTCATGGAGGCCGCCCTGGCCGGACGCGAATGGTGGACGCGCGCCGTGACCACGGGCAAGCCGTTGGAGAAAAAAGACGCCGCCAAACTGCTGTGGAAAATCGCCGAGGGCACCTGGATTTGTGGCGATCCGGGGATGCAGTTCGACGGGGCCATCCAGAAGTGGCACACGTGCAAAGGGACCGAGCCGATCTACTCCACCAACCCCTGTTCGGAGTATGTGTTCATCAACAACACCGCCTGCAATCTGGCGTCGTTGAACCTGATGAAGTTCAAGCGGCCGGACGGACGGTTTGACGTGGAGCGGTTTCAGGCGGCCGTGCGCGTGTTCATTACCGCGCAGGACATCATCGTGGACAATGCCAGCTATCCCACCAAGGAGATTGCCGAGAATTCGCACATTTTCCGGACGTTGGGGCTCGGGTATGCGAATTTGGGCTCGTTGATCATGAGTTACGGGTTGCCCTACGATTCGGACGAGGCGCGGGCGCTGGCCGGGGCGATCACTGCGATCATGACGGGTACCGCCTATGAACAATCGGCCCGGCTGGCCAGGGCGCTCGGGCCCTTCCCCGGCCTGCACGATGCCCGATGCGCGCACGTGCCCAAGCCGCTCAAACCGGACAATGTCGAGTCCATGTTCGAGGTCATTCAACTGCACCGCGACGCCGTGGAGCAGATCCAGCCCAGCGCCGAGTTCGCCTATTTGAAGGAGGAAGCCCGCGCCTGTTGGGACCGCGCCCTCCAACTGGGCCGTTGTTACGGTTATCGGAATGCCCAGGTGACGGTCCTGGCCCCCACCGGGACCATCGCCTTCATGATGGACTGTGATACCACCGGGATCGAACCGGACATTGCGCTGGTCAAATACAAACTGCTGGCCGGGGGCGGCATGCTGAAGATTGTCAACCGCACCGTGC
>JAOADM010000370.1 GCA_026417315.1 Limisphaera sp. | reverse complement strand
TCGGAGCGACAGGATTTGAACCTGCGACGGCCAGCTCCCAAAGCTGGTGCTCTACCAAGCTGAGCTACGCTCCGACCCCAGCCCATGTTGGCACGCCCCGGCTCTGAGGCAAGGCGTTTCCCGCCCGTTTTGCCGCAGCTTAAACCCAGCCCAGTCGGCGCCGGTTGGCGCGATAAAGCAGGCCCAGAATCCGCATGCCGACCGCCAGCAGGTACAGGCTCACAAACGCAAAAACCACGGCGGGCAGGATCGGCAGCGGCAAGATCCACGCCAGCAGGTCGCCTCCAAACCAATACAGCGCCATGATCACCTCGAACACGGCGGCGGCGACAAGGTATTGCAGCGGGATTCGGAAAAACGAGATCACCAACAGCACGGGGTTGAGCGCGCCAATCCGATCAAGCATCGTTAGGGCCATCATTCCCATCGGAAACACCAGCGCGCCCAGCGCCGCCGTGCCCAGCGCCGCCAACGCGGAAAGTTCTTCGCCAAACGGCTCCCAGGCCAGCAC
>JAOADM010000369.1 GCA_026417315.1 Limisphaera sp. | reverse complement strand
AAAACCCACCCCGCCCTGAAAGGGCGCAACTCGGCAACCCAAAAGCGGCAGCAAGCGCCCGCCCTTCAAACACTGGCCTAGCTTCGAACGCCTCCGACCGCGCGCCGCGCTTGGACGGCGGCGCCTTGGCGCCGCTTTGGCTCCGGCGCGCAGCGGACTGCGCGCCCTACCTTTTCGGCGGTGGCTGGCAGGTCGCCGGCCGATACGGGCTGGTAGCCCGTGCTACCACTTCTCACCCCTCACCCTGACCCTCTCCCCGTTAAGGGGAGAGGGGATGACTTTTCATGTCGGTCGCGGTCGGCTGGGCAGGTGCGCTGAAGGCGCACTGGTGGGCCAGCCCAGGGCAAGCCCGCCAAGAGCGGGCGCCGCCCTGGGCAGCGAGCGCCCAACACAAACCCGGGCGCCCTGAAAGGGCGCAAGTCACCAGCCTAAAGCGGGAGCAAGCCCCCGCACTTCCAACGCTGGCGCGAGTCTGGGCGTCCGCGACCGCGCGGAGCGCTTGCAGCTGTCTCTTA
>JAOADM010000368.1 GCA_026417315.1 Limisphaera sp. | reverse complement strand
CAGCAACACCAACCGACACCCCTGGAGAATTCGTCCCGACAACCACACGCGACCCATCCGCAAGTCGCGACGCATACCAAGCACCCGCACGCGACACAACTAGAGCACCGCCAACCAGCAACAGGACCACCCCGACCACATACCCAACACCCCAAAGCCAATGTCTACCTCGAGCAGCAGTCATGTTGTCACCCCCGAGCGTTCCTTCCGCGATGCCCAGCCCCGCAAACGAATTGTACCGATCGAAGACTTCACGCGAAAGACGAATCCACTCTGTCCGATAGATCCACCGCGACCAATCCTGTCGTTCCGGCTCAACCAGGGACCACACCACCCGAACCCTCGCAACCCGAAACCCACCAAGGGGTTCCCGCTCCAAGTTCCGAACCACCACCCACTCGGACACCAAACGACGGATTGCTTTGTCCAGAGCCCCCGCCGCCTGAGTGACCAGCACCACATCATCACCGAGCTTCCGATGCTGACTCCAATACGATAACACCTCACGTCCGACCTC
>JAOADM010000367.1 GCA_026417315.1 Limisphaera sp. | reverse complement strand
ACCTCCGACTGTACCCGGTCCGGATTGCCCCGCACCACCCCCAGGTTCATCACGCCCGCCAATGCACCTGTGCGCTTGGGCGTCCGCCAGTTGCTGCGAGACATTTCCGCCGACTTCCGTCGGCGGCTACCGATTTGTCTCCGGTTATTCACCTGCGCCTCCCCGTACCAGTACCGCCCCTGCCGCACCGCCAGCGCAGTGAATGGTCCGCACTTTCCGGCAGGGCCCGCACTGCGTCGGCCGTAGCACCGCCTCCGGTCAGGGCCAATCCCGGCTGAGGCGCGGGTCACCGGACCAAAGCGGGTGCGAAAACCGTGCTCATGCTCTTGACTCAGCCGCCGGCAAAGACCGGGCACCAGGGCGAGGTGACATCGGCCCCGACCCGGGGAGCAGCCTTCACGAGGCGGGGCTGAACTGGTTTGGGCCGAATCCACTCGCTGGCCCCCAATGCCACGGGGTGCGACCCCGACGGCCATGGGGCGCGCCGCACGGACCGGTTCGACCGTCCGTTCCACCGC
>JAOADM010000366.1:264-520 GCA_026417315.1 Limisphaera sp. | reverse complement strand
CATGTCTTTGCCGTCGGGTACATGCGGGGCGATCCGGGCTATGCGCGGTTCTTCGCCTACATGAACCTCTTCATGTTCATGATGCTTGTGCTCGTGCTGGCCGATAACTTCCTCGTGATGTTCGTGGGATGGGAGGGCGTCGGGCTGTGTTCGTATCTCCTCATCGGCCACTACTTCGATCGGACATATGCGGCGAGCGCCGCGAAGAAGGCCTTCATTGTGAATCGCATCGGGGATTTCGGCTTCGCGCTCGGCA
>JAOADM010000366.1:0-254 GCA_026417315.1 Limisphaera sp. | reverse complement strand
GTCTACATGGTCGCGCGCTGCAGCGAGCTGTACGCGCGATCGCTCACGGCGCTTTTCATCATCGCGGTGATCGGCGGTGTGACGGCGCTCGTGGCCGCGACCATCGGTCTGGCGCAGTGGAATATCAAGAAGGTGCTGGCCTATTCGACGATCTCGCAACTGGGGTACATGTTCCTCGCCTGTGGCGTGGGCGCGTTCTCGGCCGCGATCTTTCACGTCGTCACTCATGCGTTCTTCAAAGCCCTGCTCTTTCT
>JAOADM010000365.1:358-525 GCA_026417315.1 Limisphaera sp. | reverse complement strand
GCGGAGGAGGCCCTTACCCTCGGCCAGGGGCTGGCCCTTTTCCACGATCTCCCCGTGCACCACCAAGGGGGTGAGGCCCACGGGGAGGAAGTAGCGGGCCACCACCTCCTCCCCCTTGCGGAGGATCAGGAAGTGGCCTTCCTGGAGCTCCTGAAGCTCCACCACCC
>JAOADM010000365.1:0-348 GCA_026417315.1 Limisphaera sp. | reverse complement strand
GGTCAATGGCGGCCACCACCTTGTCCCCGGGGAAGACCTTGCCCCCCTCGGGCACCACCACGTTCATGTGGGGGGCCACCCGGTAGTCCTTGGGCTCGGTCCACTCCAGGAAGAGGGTGAGGTGGACGGTCTCCCCTTCCTCCTCGGCCTCCACCTCCTTGGCGGTCATGTGCCGGGGCAAGCGGAGGAGGCCCTTACCCTCGGCCAGGGGCTGGCCCTTTTCCACGATCTCCCCGTGCACCACCAAGGGGGTGAGGCCCACGGGGAGGAAGTAGCGGGCCACCACCTCCTCCCCCTTGCGGAGGATCAGGAAGTGGCCTTCCTGGAGCTCCTGAAGCTCCACCACCC
>JAOADM010000364.1 GCA_026417315.1 Limisphaera sp. | reverse complement strand
CCGCTCAGGGAAGTGACAAAATCCTTGTCCTGGGGCTTCTCAAACCCGGCACGTCCGGCACAACCGTTACGGTTTCGGTTGACGGCTGTGGCAGCGCAGATCTGACAATAGAATAGGATGTAAAGGTTATTCACATTAAAAACATAAGCGCGGGATTTTGTGCATATTTTGCATAATTCCGCGCTTATGTTCTCTTTGGTTTGAAAATTCAGCGCCCAAGTGCTCATCGCTGCCTGTTAGCTTATTCCGGCTCGTAACGCATAAGGGGCACCTGCTTTTCGCTGCGGGGAAAAATGAGGATGAGGGACAATGGTGGAGGCGGGGGGAGTCGAACCCCCGTCCGGAAGTCTTCCACGTACACATCTACGCGCGTAGCGCCTGTTTTCAGGTTCGTTCCGCAGACCTCCCAAGGCGCAGGATGCTGACGGAACTATCTCAGGAAATTTTCGCCGGCAGACCTCTGAGAACGGCCGGCCGACTATCCTGCTTTACTCGACGCTCCGTTCCTCACCGCAGGAGAGCTTGGGC
>JAOADM010000363.1 GCA_026417315.1 Limisphaera sp. | reverse complement strand
GCGCTACTCGGAGCTGGTCTATTACTGCTTCTGGTTCAGTCCTGAGCGGGATGCCTTGCAGGCGCTGGTCCGCGCAAGCCAGCAGAACGTGACCGGTACGGTTCGGCTGAAGCTGTACAAGGGCAACATCATTACCGCCGGCCGAAAAAGCCCTGTCAGCCTCTACAGCCCGACCATCGCCACAATGGAGGCCGACCGCGGTGCCTTCGACCAGAGCGATGCCACCGGGTTTATCCGTCTGAATGCGTTGCGGCTGCGAATGCGGGCGGCGGTGCTGGCGCAGCAGCAAAAACAGCAGCCCGCAGGCAAACGGCTGCCACGGCGACGTCCAACCCGGCAGCTCCGACGTCGCCGCTGAGTCAGCGCCGGACTGCAAAATGGGGGGTTGACTTTGCGGAACGGTTTGCTACGGTGTGCCGCCCTGTGAATTTGCGTGCCATTTTCGGTTATCCGATGAAGACGTTCATGGGCAAAAAGGAAGAACAACAACCGCGTTGGTATGTGATTGACGCCGCCGGCCAGGTCCTTGGC
>JAOADM010000362.1 GCA_026417315.1 Limisphaera sp. | reverse complement strand
GCCTATGGGTGGGGTGGGAAGCTTCCGGAGGCCCGTTGCGCATTGCCCGGGTGCCAGATGCCGGGAGCACTGCGGCTCTGATGATCCTGGGGGTGGGCGGGTTGTGGGCCTTGCGTCGTGTTTGGAAGAGCCCTTCCAGGTAGCCGCCGACGCGAGTTGGCGGACTGCGATCGAGGTAGCCACCGACGTCAGTCGGTGGATTCTCCCCGCACTACCGGATGGCGGCGGTTTGTCACCGAACCAGGGCTCGTAGCCGCCCATGGGAATCGGCGGAGTCGCTCAGCATCCAGGCCTTTCCCTTGGTGCTCGTCCTTCCAAGCGTCGCTCTGGATTTGGGTATTTTCCGCCGCCTTCCGGCGGCGGCTACCGATTCGGAATCCGTAGCCACCGACGTGAGTCGGTGGACCAACTTGGAATCCACCGCGTTCCCGCGGATGGTGGCCGGCTGCCAAAGGCGGTAGCCGTCGACGGCAGTCGGGGAGAACTTCAGGCGGGAATTGTCCACCGCCTTCCGGCGGTGGCTACCAAACCC
>JAOADM010000361.1 GCA_026417315.1 Limisphaera sp. | reverse complement strand
CTGTGGGCTTGAAAAAAAACGTAGCCGCCGCCGGAAGGCGGCGGACCGATCCAAGATGCTGGGTCGTTCTGCGTGTTCCGTGTGATCTGTGGGCCTAAAGGATTCTGTGTGTTCTGCGTGTTCGGCGTGTTCTGTGGGCTTTGAGAAAAGGATTCTGGCTATTCCCCCTGCTCTGTAGTGTTTGAGTTCTGTGTATTCTGCGTGATCTGTGGGCCTTAAAAATACATTCCGTGGGTTCCGCGTGATCCGTGGGCTCAAAAGCCCATTCTGCGGGCTCGGCGGGTCCTTCCGGGAAAAGTCCTTCTGCGTGATCTGCGGTCTGACATGAACGAGTTTCCATGGAAGGACCAAACGCATGCCATTCTGGGGGCCTGTTTCGAGGTCTACCGCCAGAAAGGCTGTGGCTTTCTCGAAGCTGTGTATCAGGAATGCCTGGCCATTGAATTCGGGCTGCGCCAGATTCCATTCGCCGCCCAGCCCCTGTTGCGCCTGGAGTACAAAGGCCATCCGCTGCGCCAGACCTATCAGCCGGACTT
>JAOADM010000035.1 GCA_026417315.1 Limisphaera sp. | reverse complement strand
GCGTGCCCACCCCGGGGCCCGTCCCCCAGGGCCAGTCGCCCAGGTGCGTGTCATACCGCCGGTACTGACTTACACCGGCCCGAAGCCAGCCCCAGGGCACCAGCCGGCCCTCGAATTGCAGCCATGCGTCATCCCGGAGCGCCCGGGCCCGCAGTGTGAAACGAGGTCCCTCCAAGGGCTCGTAACTCCAAAACAAATCCTCCAACCCCCCATTCCAGCCGTCCGGTTGCTGCCACCGACTCCGAAGGATACCGGCGGGGCCCGATCCACCGAGCCATCCAAGCCCCACCGTAAGCTCGATGCGATTCGTCACGGGTGTGGCAGAGCCATCCCAGGGCAACCCCTGATCGATCCAGGCACGCAGCAGTCCCACCTCCTCGGCACTCAGCGGCGGCGTTTTCCCCTCGGGCGGCATCCACAACTCTTCCGGCACCCCCGGCAAGCGTGCCACGGCGTGAACCAGCCGGCTGGCGGCGCTGTTGCTGATGACCACCACCGGCCCACCGTCTCCGCCGCGCAGAAGATGCTCACGCGTGTCCAGGCGCAATCCACTCCGGGGCCGCTCCGGCCCATGACAACGCAGGCACGACCGCTCCAGGATCGGCCGGATGTCCCGCACATAATCGACCGGGCGAGAAGCCGCCGGGGGTAACTTTTCCAGCTCGGGCATTGCCTCCGTTCCTCCGGCCATCCAGGCCCGGCCCAGCATCAGGGTCACCATCCAGCAAACGCCCTTCCGGGAGAGGGAGGAACAGGGCCGCGGCGGACCGCACCCTCCGTGTCTTCCGCGTGTCGCAGGCGGGCTCATGTCAGTAGAAAAGGCGGGGATGAACGTCTGACCCGTGCACGGCCGTGTGGCAACCGGCGCTCCAGCACGTACCCATCCGCAACCGATCCGTGTGATCCACCTGGCCGATGAAAATCCGACCGGAGTCCACGCCCGGTCCCGGTGTTTGCACATGACATCGCAGGCAAAGATGACTGTCGCGCTCGGTCAGCAGGGCCCGATGTGCCGAACCGTGCGGTTGATGGCAAACCGTGCAACCTTCCCGCACCGCCTCGTGCTCGAAGACAAAGGGGCGCGCCTGCTGCGGATGACATCCCTGGCAGGTCTCGTTCACGCGCGCCCAGCCGAGGCCCCCGGCCGGCTTGGTGACGTCCATGCCATGAGGATCATGACAAGCGGCACAACTCATCCGCCCCTCCAGCACCGGATGCCGCGACGTCAGTTGGAACTCGGGTCGAACCTCGGCATGGCAGTCCAGACATATCCGCGGTTCCGCACTCGGGTTGAGAATGAACCGACCGCGACCGCCGCCCGCGGCCACGTGAAGACTCCCCGGACCGTGGCAGGCTTCGCAGGTGGCCGGCGTGGAGGTGCCCGGCACTGCCAGGGATAATCGCGCGTGCGGATTTGCGGGAAACGCGACAGCGTACACGCCGTGACAGTCCAGGCAAACCTGGTTCCCCACGTACGTGGCGCCTTCGATTGAAGGCGGACTCAAATCGGCCCGCGGACCGAGGCTGCTGCAGGAGATCCAGCCCATCGCCAGGGCCAGCACGACGCCACATGCGACGAGCGCTCGCAGGCATCCGGAGGCCATTCGCGTGGCCGTCCGAGCCCCGGGCCCGATCCCCCCGGCCCCCTCGGATCCCGACCGCGGCGCTTCATGCATGTGGGCAATCTGCTTTATCAGAAGACCTAAGGTCAACGGATAACGTGGACGTGGCCACGGAAGTTTCGGGCCCATGGCCGGCCTCGGGCGCGTGCGGTGGGAAACCGTTTCGGGGACGGCACCAAAACTGCCGGCGTGCAAGCTCCCTCTCTCGAACGGGTACGGTCCTGGCTTTGTTCACCGGAGGGGCTGGAGACGAGGGACCCGGATCGATGCAGCAGCGACGGAGCAGACCCCCAACGGCGGTCAATACGGACCGGGCAGCCCTGTGTCCGCGCCGGAATTCGGTCCCCTCGGAAGCATCCATCCGTTGCCGGGGCCCGCACCGGCACTCGAATCAGGCGCAAGTCTCACCGGGCCAGCACTGCAAACGATGGCGACAGGCGGTTGTGCCGAAGCGCACATTCCTTCCAACGTGGCCGCGCGTACATCGGACCCAGCATGAGAATGGGTGCCGTTTCGAGCCCGTCCCGGGCGGCCCACCCGAAAGAAACGCCGGCGTCGCCGCGCGACCCTGCGCGTGCATTGGTGCGCGGCGACGAATCCTCACCGTCCCTGTCTCTGCAAACCGAGCCAGCGCGCATAGAAATCTGTTGGCAGCCGCTGGAGCCGGGGGTCGGACCGGCTCCTTTCACGGAGACGAGCCGCCTTTCCATTTCAAGTGGAGCACCCTGGTTCCCGAAATCGGAGCACGAAAAGCCCGTGGGACCCCGCCCTGCACGGCGGGAGTCCTGGTTGTGGTCCCGTCCACCGGGTGGATCCACGCAACTTCCAGCGGACCCGCGGCGGCAGTTAGATCCACGGTCACTTCGCCTCCCTCGGGCAGATACACCACATATTCACGTCCCGGTGCGGCAAGGCAATACCCGGTCGACGCCAGCTCCGGACGAGGGCTCATGGTGGCCAGGGCGATTTCATCAGCCAGGCGCCGGGTCACACCCATGGCCCGGCGTACCGGCTCCCATCGTCTTATGCCGCCTCGCTCCAGAACCGTGTCCTGGTAAGGGTCCATAAAGAGCGGATTCAGCCCGCGGGTGAAGCTTTTCCACACCCAGGCCACATCACCTCCAATGCCCCAGAGATGGTCGGTGTCGGCCAAGACCACCTTGCGTCCATCGGACGGCGGCGGGTTGTCCCGATAATCGAAGGCTCCGGCTTCCGGATTCGGTGAGATCCAGTCGGCAGGGCTCTGGACCAACGTGGCGTTGGAACCACGGTGTTGGGCATCGCCGGAGTACTGGAAGGTCATACCGACCGGGTGCTGACGCCGTTTGCGCTTTTCGTACGTCTGGATGAATCGAATGAAATGGTACTGCCATTCGGTCGAATAGGCACCGGCCTCGTTGGCAATCTCGTAGAGCACGTTCCCGAAATCATTGAGGGTGTCGCACACCTTGCGCACGTAGGCCTCCTGGAGACGGGTTACCGGCGGTACATCCAGCGTGTGAACCTCCAGGCCGCGGCCCTCGGGGGCCAATGGCAGGCCGTTGATGTTGTTGGAGGGATGGAACGGATGGGCCTTCCAAGCCCCTGCCATATGCTGCAATCCCCATCCTTCAAACAGCATGACTGAGACATACAAACCGCGATCCGCTGCAGCCGCCACGCGGGCCCGAAGCCGCCGGAAGTAGCCCTCGTCGAACTGTTCGAGATTGAATCGCGGCTTGCCATCGCACGCCGTACCCGGTCCGGTGCGCGCCCAGGGATGCGGCCCGGCCACCAGGCGGCGCGGTGCCTGTTCCCGGCTGGCGCGGGTATCCCACAGCAACAGCTCCCAGCGCCAGAGCCGGATAAAGTTGTGGCCGCGCTCCACCAGAAAGTCGAGGTATGCGTGGATATCGAAGGGCGCAGGCGGATCCGTCTCTCCCATGTCCTGGAAGTTGTTCCACGTGTGAGCCCCGGTCAGATACACTGCCCGCAAGGTGCCATCCGGAGCCCGGGTCCCATCGGTGAAATAACGCGGGTTGGCCGGATGCACCCGCAGAGGATCGCGGACTGAGCCGGCAGCCCATGCGACGGACGCCAAAAGCGCCAGTGCCACGAATCCCGGCAGGCACCGGGGCCGGGCCGAGCAGGATCGAATCCGCGCGTTCGAATCCGCTCGCAGAGACGAAAGCTCTGCCTTCATAACGCGATCCGCTGACTGGATCAGCGTGATGCGCTCGCGGCCGGCCCTCGGAGAAACGGGCGGATCCGCGCGCGGACCTCCTCGACCACCCGCTGGTCGTCCGCATCGCGCACCCTGGGGCCCGCCCGGGACAAAACCAGTTCGCATGCCTCTCGAGCCGGCTGCTTCGTGACCGGCGCCACCGTAAATGCTTTGTCGGCACGAAAACAGTCGGGCGCGGGCCGATGCTCGATCCAACGATCTCCGAGCCGCTGGTACCATGTCACATTCCGCCATTGGTCCTCTGCCCCGGTGGGAGTCAGTGGAGTGAGATTCTCCTCCAGGTATAGACGCGTCCCCTGCTCGGGGTCCTCGGGCAGAATGCACGCCTGGTCGGCTGTGGATTGCGGGCCCGGCAGGAACACGTTGCGGCGGAAGTTGACGCGGGCTCCCGCGCCGATCTTGGCGGCGTTATGATGGCTCCAGTTGTAAATCACGTTGTTCACCACATCGTACAAGCCGCCCGCGACCCTCGGATTCCGATCCGCGTTGTGGGCAAAGAGGCAGTGGTGAATCGTAATGCGGTCCGAGCCGCTGCCCGACAACCAACCCATGCTGTGGGGTGGCCGCCCTTCGGCGATGATCGTCCACTGGAATGTCACGTCGCGGACGCGCCCCCAGGTGTTGACGTTTTCGTCGGTGGCGCCCATGAGCGAACAATGCTCCACCCGCACGCGCTCCACGGTGCCGCCGTCGGTTCCCCAGAACAGCAGGGCATCCCCCGAGCTGCCGCCCGTGGTCACCCGGATGCGCAGGTGACGAATGATGATGTCCTTGCAGTCCCCCCGGAAATGGAGGCCATGATTTCGGAGGGTGATCCCCTGGCCGGGAGCTGTCTCACCGTCGAGGGTCACCTGGCCCTCCGTGACCACCAAGGGCGACTGTAACTCGATGGTCCCCGCCACGGCGAACCGGATAATGCGCGGGCCGCGTCTGGCCAGCGCTTCCCGCAGCGAACCGGGGCCGCTGTCGCGGAGGTTGGTGACCTCAATCACCGGCCCTCCCCCGCCGCCGCGGGCGATGGCCCCGAACCCCTCGGCCCTGGTGATCAGCTCGGTCTGCTGCGCCCCGCACGCCAACGGTCCCAGGAACAGGAGCAGCAGACCGAGCCGATCCATTCTGCCCGAGCCTTTCCGCCTCCGCGGCTGCGAGGCAGTCTGCATCGGTTGTCCCGGGGCAGAAACCGCGAGGCCGTCCCCGCCGCGCTGGATGAAGCCCGGGCGTTCGGCTCCGCGCCAATCCGCTTTACGGGATCGGCACAGCATTGTTGCCTTCATAGATCTCCGGCACCCGGTCTTCGGGATCGGCCAGCAGTTTCCAACCCCTGCCCGGAGGCCGCGGCAGCACAAGGTGAAACGACTGTCGCTTCGGCACAAGATCCACCGGCGCGGCCAACGGACCCAGCGTGAGACGGCTTACGATTCGTCCCTGCGCGTCCTGCACCGCAATCTCCACCTTCGGCACCGCCACCGTGCCGAGATTGTGGATCACGCCCGAAACGCCGCGACCGTCCCGAAGGACTTCCCGCGGGGAAAGCGCCAAATCGGGCCGCGGCCAAAGGGGTTCGAGTGTCTCCGTCTGCGTAACCTCGATGACCGTGACAGTGCGCGGAGCCAGGACCAGATCCAGGGGCTCCGCCCGAGCCAACGGTCGGGTCACAGTCCAATCCACCCGATCGGCCTGCTGGTCGTGGTCTGCATCCCGCCCCACGGTAACCCGGTATCGCCCGTGTGCCAGGGCCCAGAATCGCAACCGACCCCTCATCGGCTGCTTGGCAAAGCTGTACACCAGGGCCTTGAACCGGTCCGGTTGATTCACCAACACCAGGGCGGCGTAGTTGGTGCCAAAGCCCTCCCAACTTACGGCCTGCGTGGGGTTGAACTTGTTGCGACGGGTAAAACCACCCAGGTAGGCGATGGAAGCATGCTGTAACAGGCTCGGAAAGACGCGGTCGGTGAATTGATGTGTCACCGTGTACATGTCCGGCCAGCGCCGGGCATCGTATAGGCAGGCGATTTCCGCCCACCCCGGCCGTGGGTTGCCCACCGCGGCGTCGATCAAAGGTTTGGGATCGCCGCGCAGATACAAGGGCAGGGCCGGATGGAACGTCGCCAGGCGCCCGAGGGCTCCGGCGTCAAAATCGCGCAATGCCCCCAGGTTGAAGAGGTCGTTGAGAAACGCGTCGGTCGGTGGCGGGGCGCGTCCCTGGCGCAGGTAATGGAGAAAGGGTTCGATATACCGGGCGTCCCCCGTGAGGGCATACAGCCAGGTGAACACGGTGGCCTGTGCGCGGTAGCCACCGCCCAGGGGTTGATCGGGGCTGGCGGCGAGGATCCGACCACTGGGCACCTCCACGGCGGTGGCCCATTGGCCGGGCTGCAGATATCGCAGCCACGTGTCTGCCCACTCCCGCACCACCCGCAGCGCCTCCGGCGCGCGGTTGTAATCCGCCCATTGCAAAGCGGCGTGCCACATGAGGGGGGCCGCATGACCGTCCACTTTGGGAGGCCGGGGTCGGTCCAAGTCTCGCGCGCCCATGCTGTCGGAATCGCGGAAGAATCGGCGGCCGTCTTCGGTGCGGATCGTCAGTTTCTCCAGATTGCGCGCGGAGTCCATGCAACGTTCCAGATACACCGGGTCGCCGTAAAACCAGCGCGCCATCAGGGCCAGGTGATTGATGCCCTCCTCGTAGGCGTGCAGCGCATCCATGGATTCGCGATTGATGCCCTCGCGCAGGTTCTCACGATCGGCCAGCTCCGCCAGGCGTGCGGCCGCCTCGCGCAATTGAGCCGCCGTCCCTCCGTCCTCGAAAAACGGCAGGTCCACAAACTGCTGGAACCAATCGGTGTCATCGCCCACGCGCCCGCCCAGCTCTCCCGTGTCCACCAGCCGCTCGTCCAGCCACCACTGTGCAATGCGGCGGGCCTCCAGCCAGGCCAGCCGCGGGTACCAGGCCCAGGCCGGTACCCCTTCCGGGGGCGGTGGAGGCGGGGACACCGGCGACAGCGAGGGCAGATGGCGCAGGTAGACCCATTCACGGTACTGCCGGATCAACTCGTCCTGCGGGGCCAGTGCGTGGCACTGGTCGAGCGTCAGGAACAACTCCGGGCACTGCGCTGCATACGGGCTCGAAGCGTAGAATTCTTCGCGCGGTTGCCGCCCGTAACTCCCCCACGGCCGCGGCTCGGAAAGCACGCTGAACAGCGTTTTCAACAAGAACTTCCGCCATGCCAACGCTTCGGGCCGCGCCTGCTCGACCGGAACGAAGTGGACTCGAAATGCCGGCGCCCCGCCGGAAGGTCCGGTCAACGTCATCTCCCGGGAGGCGCGCAACGTGATCCAGAGCCGGCTGCCCGGCAGCACCACCTGATCAGGGAGGTCCAACACAAGATCGAGCCGGCCCGGTTCCACCTCCCACTCCACCCAACTGATGTCCCGCCGCGGATTCAGGGGATCCTGGACGATCAATTGCACCCGGACGGGCTCGGAAACGTCCACAACCGCCGCCGCCACGGAAATCGCAGCGAGCCCGGTTTCCTGCAAAAAAGCGGGGGTCACCAGGTGGATCGCCCGGTGGGCGGGCAACCGCAGGGTCCCGCGGCTCGGATCCCCTGCCAACAACGCACGGACTTGCCGCTCCGGCTCCGCGTAGCGTTCCTGCAGGCCCAACAAGAGGTTCTCGGGTGCGTAGGCAGAAGAAGGCGGCGGCAGCGCGATTGCTTCCCCGGGATGGAATTCCCCGACGGGACCCGCCGGCGGCACACTGCGTGCAAGCCGGTAGAATCCCACCTCGGCCAGCGCGCCCCTGGTGGTGCCAAAGAAACTCACCTGCTGCGCCCGCACCCGCTGCGGGAAACGGGCTATCTGAACGGACTCGCCCCCGCGGAAAACGTGCAGGGGCGACCGGTTCGTGGGTTCCACCAACGTGGTCCTGCCCGCATACATCCGCGTACGCGCTCCGCCGCGGAGCACGACCCAGTCGAAGCCCCGTTCGTCCGCCAGCGTCAGGTGGACCCCGTCGTTCCCATTGAAGCTGTATTGGACTCCGTCGCTGGCTCGAGCGGGGTACTCCGCGACGCGGCCGCTGTAGTCCCGGCTGTGCACCGATCCGTCCACCGGGGCTCCCACGAAACCGCGCACCACCCGACAATCCGCCACCGGCACTTTTTGGATCACCCAAACCCGATCCGCTTCCTGCCCGAGCCCATACGCCAACCAGAAGAAAACCATCCAGGCGCACAGGCCGGCGCGCGCCCGACAACCGGCACCAGGTAAGCCCGCAGCACGGCGCAAGCTCGGCAGTTGCACCTCGGCCCGGCTGCGATTCCAATTCTTCGGCGAACCGAGACGCGCGGGCCGCGCCGGGCCGTTCTCCGCAATCAACGGGCCCGCACAGGCTGCCGCTCGGGCGATCGCGGTGCCCTCGGCTGGCAGAAGTCCCTTGCCCCTCCCCCTCGCCGTCTTGCGACGCCCCCGGATCGATGGACCCGCCGCACGGGCGAAGACCGCGACCACAGACTGCTCACAAACCCTGCTGGAATTCATGGGCCCCCAGATCCACCCCGCCGCCCTGCGGCCGGGTGCGTCCCTCGCGATCCTTCTTCGGCGCGCCCTCGGTCAGGCCCGCGTCAATCGCCGGCGAGCCGGCACGAAGTCGAAAATCTCCCCGGTCCGCATCCACAAACAGCGGGTCCTGCCCCTCGAGATTCTCTTCGATCCGGCATCCTTCGGGGGGTTGACTCCATGCGGTGCGCTCGGGACCGAAAAACAGATTGCGGCAAATCCGATGTCCTCCCCCGGCATTCACAAAATCCACTCCCTGACACGCACCCCGGCCGAGTGTTTGTGCGTTGCGGTAGAAAATGTTGTTTTGAATCGTACAGTCCGTGGTCTGAGGTTGCCAGAGCACCACCCCGGCGCGGTTTCGTTGTAGTGCAATCGTGTTGTGATGGATCCGCCAACGTCGGGCCCCGGCAAACTCCGGTCCCGCATGCGCCCCGGGGTTGTAGGGATAGCCGGCGACCTGGATGCCGTAAGCCCGATTGCCGTGGATGACATTGTTCGCAATCTCGATTTCCGTCCCCGTCACATAAATGCCGTGTTCCAGGTTGCTGCGCTCGTTGTCCGGGCGAAGCCCGTTTCGCGCAATTACGTTGCCTTCGATTCGCACCCGGTATCCGTTGCCCAGAATCCCCTGATGCCAGTTGTCGTGGATAAAACAGTTTCGGATCGTCACGTGATGCGCATTGTAGAACTTGATTCCGTCATGACCGTGCCGGATTTCCAAACCCTCGAGGGCGATCCATCCGATGGGGTGCTGGTAACCCGCGCGGGCCTGGAGGCGAATCCCCTGCCCCGGGGGTGCCTGACCGGGCTGGCCCGGCTGCAAGATGGGGCGTTCTCCGGGGTGGTTCTTGAGCACAATGGGCCGTCCCTCCTCTCCGGATTCGCGCAGCACCACGGCCTCCCGGTACACGCCGGCCCGGACCACGATCGTGTCCCCGGCGCGCGCCCGATCCACGGCGCGTTGCACGGTGCGCAAGGGTCGCTCGGGACTGCCCGGATGGGCATCGTCCCCGTCCGGCGCCACATGGTACACGGCAGCAAAAACGCCCTGCACCAGGCCCAGAAGCGAAAAGGCCCATGCACGCCCTACGGCTGGTGCCGGGCGTCGCCGTCGTCTCTCGCCGCCCCTGCTGCAAAAATGACCCACGGATTTCGCGCACGTCATGGGATGGCCGTGGGATCCGAGCCCCGCTGGGTGCGCCGCAGGTCAGGATCCGGCCACCAGCGCACCGAAAGCGTGGCCGGGATCCGTCCGACAGAATATCGGAGTTTTGGTGTGGGATGCACGGTTCAGAGGTTCGGACGACCGGGACGGTGGGCCTATTCGATCCGGTGTCGGCGAGGCAAGACGTCGGCGCCGACGCCCGGGCTGGCTGCTGGGAAAGCGGTGTCTGCCACCGGGTCCGGTTTCCGGGGCTGGTGTTATCCGAGTCAGCCTGAGCAAGCGCCCCGCCTGCTCGGTCGCGCCCTTCTACCGCGGGATTTCGCCCCCCGGTCATGAAGCGGCCATTCAGGGGCCACCGCCCTGACACGGCCGATGGCCCGCGGTTGGACCTTCGGCCGACTCCCATCGAGGACTGCGACGACTGGGCTTGGCAGCCGGCGCCGTCAGGCGGCGAAGCCGGGGAGCCAGACCAAACAGAAATCCACTCCTGCTAGCGACCGGCCTCCGCAGTGCGCGGGTTCAACCGGTCGAGCGCCACCGCCGCGAGAATCACCAGCCCCTTGATGACCTGTTGCCAGAAGGGCGACACGTTCAACAGAAACAGGCCGTTGTTCAGCACGCCAATGATCAGGCATCCCAGTACCGTGCCCATGACCGAGCCCCGTCCGCCGGAGAGGGAGGTCCCGCCAATGACCACCGCGGCGATGGAATCCAGCTCGTAACCCAACCCGGCATTGGGCTGCGCCGAATCCAAACGGGCTGTGACCATCAGGCCGGCCACTCCGGCCAACCCACCGCCCAACGTATAAACCCGACGCTTGATTCGATCGACCTCCAACCCCGTGAGCACCGCGGCGCGTTCATTGCCGCCCACGGCGTATAAATACCGCCCAAAAGCGGTGCGCCGGGTCACCACCGCAAACACCGCCACCAACACCGCACAGATCCACACCGGCATCGGGATGCCGAGCCACAGCCCCGTGCCCAGAAACCCGAAGGCCGGTCCCAACCCGGTGATCGGATAGCCGCCGGTCCACAACATCGTCAGCCCCCGGGCGATGCTGAGCGTGCCCAAGGTCGCTACAAAAGGCGGCAGCCGAAACCGCGTGATCACCAAACCATTGAACCATCCCAGCATCAGCCCGACTGTTAACCCCGCCAGAATGGCCCCCGAAACGGTGAACTGCAGGAGCACATCGAACATGGGCAGGGGAAGCCCCTCCTTGAGCAACCGCGCGGCCACCGCGCCCGCCAACGCCAGGACGGCCCCCACCGACAAATCGATGCCCCCGGAAAGAATGATCAGCGTCATGCCCAACGACAGACACAAGTTGACCGAGATCTGTCGCAAGATGTTGAGCCCGTTCTCCGCCGTCAGGAACCGGTCGGACAGCAGGCTCATCAGCACGACCATGAGAGTCAGGGCGACGAGCGACTGCACCCGCGCCAACCAGCTGCGATCAGCACGCATCATGGCAGGTCATTTCTTGTTGGGACCGGCGCTGCACTTCCCAGCGCGATCGGGCCGGGCAATGGGCTCCGACGCACGAAGACCGGGCAGGCGGGAGTATCGCCGGGCCGGCCCCAGGTCCGGCCGTTGGAGTTGTCGCAAGCTGCCGGCCCACGCACGGTTCTCCGCTCCTCTTCCCAAACGTTCCCCCGCACGCAAGCCCTGCGGTCGTGCTCCGGAATCGACCCCGCCGCAGCCACTCTGCGACCCTCCCATCCAGCCGCGACGGCTCCGGTCCTGCTCTTCTCTCGCCCCGGGCCCCGTTCTGCTGCCGCAAAAACAGAGCGGTCGGGCGGCCTCGCGGTGAGCGCAAGCGGGATGAACCGGGCGCAGGGCATCGCAGGCTTCAGCGCCACCGGCCCGTCGGCGTGGAAGCGCCCGGCAATCCCGAGTGAGACCTCGGCAGCGCGGCTTCCATCAACCGCTCTTCGGTGGCTTGCTCCCGGAGAAACTCCGCCGTTTTCCGCCCCTCGCACAACACGACGATGCGATCCGACACGGTCAGGATCTCCGGCATCTCGGAGGAAACGACGATCACCGCCAGGCCTTCGCGGGCCAGCTCGTCGATCCACTGATAAATCTCCCGCTTGGCCTGAACGTCAATGCCCCGGGTCGGTTCATCCAACAACAGCACCTTGGGCGACATGGCCAGCCAGCGGGCCAGGATGACTTTTTGTTGGTTGCCGCCGCTGAGATTGCGCACCCGTTGTCCAAGCGAGGGGGTTTTGACACGAAAGCGCGTGACCAACCGCTCCACCAGCTCCTGCTCCGCCGCGCGCCGCACAAAACCCCAACGTACCAGCCGGGGCAGGCTCGGCAGGCTGGTGTTCTCCAGGACGCTCATGTCCAGAACGAGGCCCTGCGCCTTGCGGTCCTCGGGAGCCAGGGCCAATCCGAGCGAAATTGCGTCCACCGGCGACCGGATTTCGACCCGCCGGTTTTCCAGATACACCGCCCCCGACGCCGTACGCGGATGCAACCCAAACAACGTCTCCAGCAGTTCGGTTCGACCCGCTCCCATCAGTCCGAAGATCCCCAGCACCTCCCCGCGGTGCACACGGAACGAGACCCGATCCAACAGAAGGTCCCGGGGCCGCTCCGGATGACGCAGCGAGAGGTCCTCCACGCGCAAAACTTCCGCGCCGCGTGGACGGCCGGGACCGGCCCGGGCCCTTGCCAGATCCCGCCCCACCATCATGCGGATCATGTCCTCCGGGCTGAGCGCCTGCAACGGAGCCACGCCAATCATCCGGCCGTCCCGCATGACCGCCACCTCGTCCGCAATGTGCGGCAACTCCTCGAGCTTGTGCGTGATGTAGGCGATCGCGACCCCCTGCCGTTTCAGATCGGCGATGATGCGATAGAGCACCTCCACCTCGTGCTGCGTGAGCGCGGAGGTCGGTTCGTCCATGATCAGAACGCGGGCCCGCGCCGAGAGGGCCCGGGCGATTTCGACAATCTGCTGCTGCCCCACCCGTAACTCGCCCACCCGCGCCGTGGGCGGTACGTCCAGATCCAACTGGCCCAGCAGCCGGGCAGCTTCCGCATTCATCCGCGCATGATCCACCAGCCCGAACCGGGTGCGGGGTTCCCGACCCAGAAACAGGTTCTCGGCCACCGTCAGCTGGGGAACGAGGTTGAGCTCTTGAAAGATCATGGCGATGCCGGCGGCGTGGGCCTCGCGGGGGCTGGCGAACCGCACCGGCCGCCCCTCCAACAGGATCGTCCCCTCGTCCGGCGGCAATACGCCCGCCAGAATGTTCATGAGCGTGGATTTGCCCGCGCCATTTTCGCCGAGCAGGGCCGTCAACCGTCCCCGGCGCAGGACCAAACTCACCCCGTCCAACGCCTTGACCCCCGGGAAGCTCTTGCTGATCCCCCGCGCCTCGACGACGACATCGCTCTCACTCATGGAAAACGAATCTGAAACGGCACCACGCGCAACGGGAACAGCTCCCGCCGCGGATCATGAATCTCCGCGCATCCGGCGAACGCCACGGTCCGGCCGGGCACCGCCCCCGCTTTCAACAGGGGCAACACACGCTCTTCCACCCGCCGGTTCAGCGCCGCTGAAATGGCGTTGAAATCCTGCGAATTGGGAAACTCGTTCACATCGAGCAGCCCGGAGCCGTCGCGCAGCGTGTTGCCGAACACCGGGCCCAGCCCGATCACCACGGCCACCGGCCCGCCCGGCTCCAACGCCAGCGACACCGCCGCTTCGTCCACCGTCACCACCGTCCCCTGTCCCGACACCAGAAAGCAAGTGCTCCGACTCAGCCCCAATCGACGGCCGTACCGTTCCAACGCCTCCTCGGGCCGGGTCTGCAACAGGCCCAACAAAACCTCGGCCCTGATCGCTTGCGCCTCGGCGGGCAGCAATCGGCGCTCCCAGAACTCCTCCACAAACGCTTCTGCATCGAACCGGTCCCCGGCCCGCCGTTGGCGACCCGTCTCCAGCGGAACCACGTGAACCGGCGGGCACACCCACCAGAACAATCCCACCGCGCCGATCCCCAACGCCCATTTCCACCAGCGTGGTCTCATCGCAACACGGGCTTCAGCACTCGCAGGTCCCGGCGGCCCCCGCGCCGATGATCCCGCAGCCCGGCGGCGTCCATCGCATGCCCACGCGACCCCGAACCGGGCCGTGCTGCGGCCCGCCCCCTATTCCTTGCGTCCGTACCCCTGATACTCATGCACGTTGTCCCGCGTCACCAGTTCCACCGCCACCGGGACCTTCTGCGGAAAATCCCGTTTCCCCTTCAGGTACGCATCGGCAAATTCCGCGGCCGTGCGCGCCATCACCTTGGGAAACTGCATCGCCGTGGCCGCGATCTTTCCCTCACCAATCAGCCGCACCACGTCCTCGGCCCCGTCGAACCCGAAAACCTTGACCCGCTCGGCTTTTCCGGCCGCCACCAGGGCCTGATAGGCGCCCATGGCCATGGCGTCGTTCCCGCAGAACACTGCGTCAATGTCCGGGTTTGCCTGCAGAACGGCCTCCATCACCTCCAGCGCCCGGGCACGATCGAAATCCGCACTCTGCTGCGCCACCATCCGCAACCCGGGATACCGGTCCACCACACTGTGGAAGCCCTTGGACCGGTTCCACGTGTTGTTGTCTCCGACCAGGCCCAGTAACTCGACATACTTTCCGGTGGAACCCACCACCTGCACGAAGTACCGGCCCACCGCCACGGCACCGGAGTAGTTATCCGAGAGGATCTGGCAGACGGCCGCGTCCGTGGCGTTGATCTCGCGGTCCATGCAAAAGACGGGAATGCCGGCGGCTTTGGCGCGGCGCACGTTGGCAATCGAGCCGTCGGCGTCCGTCGGATTGAACAGCACCGCCACATACCGGGAGGCGATGATGTTGTCGAAGTGCGCCGCCTCCTTGGCCGGGTCGTTTTGCGAGTCGAACACCGTCGCCTCGTACCCGAGCGCGCGGAGGCGATCGCGGGCGGTCTCGGCCAGCACCACAAACCACGGGTTGTTGAGCGTGGAAATGACCACGGCCACCCGCCGGTTGTCGCCCGCCGCCGATTCGGTCGGGCCGCTCCCCGGTTTGCATCCCGTCCAGCCCAGCATTCCAACGCTGACGGCCAATCCCACCCAGCTCCAACGTATGGTCGGTTTCATGCTCGCAATCTCGCTTCAAAACCCGCGTCGGTCTCCCGACAATCGTCTCCACATCCCGGGGTGCCCCGCTCTCTGCGGCCCCGGGGGCCCGGACGGCAGCCCGCGTCCCCGGCTCCCACCGGGGTTCCGGGTCCGACTACAACACCCTTTGCACCGCCGCCCGCCAGCCGCTCAACAGCCGCTGCACGGTCCCCGGGTCCATCCCCGGTCGATACCGCTCCCCCGACCGCGGCAACGCGGCCAATGCCCCCAAATCCGGATGAATGCCCATGCCGAGCATGCCCGCAAGCGCCGCCCCCAGGGCGGACCCGTCCGGCACATCGAACACCTCCAGCTCGGTCTCCAGCACATCGGCTGTGAACTGCATGAGGAACCGGTCGCGCGTCGGGCCCCCATCGGCTCGCACACAGCGCAGGGGCATGCCGGCTTCCTCTCTCATCATCTCCAGCACATCGCGCAACTGATAGGCAATGGATTCCTCGGCCGCCCGAACCACGTGCGCCCGCGTGGCGTGGGCCGTCAAGCCCACGAGGGCCGCGCGCGCCTCCGGGCGCCAGTGGGGAGCACTCAATCCGGCAAACGCCGGAACCAAATACACTCCGCCGTTGTCCGGCACCGACGCGGCCAGGGTCTCGGCCTCGCGGGCGTCCCGAATCAAACCCAGTTGATCCCGCAGCCAGGCCACCGTGGCCGCAGAGAAGTTGATGATCCCTTCCAGGCAGTAAGTGGGCCGCCCGGACAAAACCCATGCCAGGGTCGTCACGGACCCACCCCGCGAGCGCCGCGGTTCCGGACCCAGCGTCCAGAGCACCGAGGAACCGGTCCCGAAGGTGATCTTGGCCATGCCGGGCTCGTAACACCGCTGCGCAAACAGGGAAGCCTGCGAATCCCCCATCACCCCACAAATGGGAACCGGGCGCGGCAGAATCCCCTCGCAGGTGGTCTGGCCGAACTCCGCACTGCTGTCGCGCACCTCGGGCAGGGCCTGCCGGGGCACCTCGAAGCACCCGCACAACTCCTCGTCCCACCGAAGTCGGCCGATGTCGAACAACAGCGTCCGGGAGGCATTGGTCGGATCCGTGGCGAAGACCCGGCCTCCGGTGAGCCGATACAACAGGTACGCGTCCATCGTGCCGATCAGCGCCTCGCCCCGCTCCAACCGGGCGCGCACCGAGGGGTCTTCTCGCACGAGCCACCGCAACTTGGGCCCCGAAAAATACGTGTCGAGACGCAGTCCCGTGCGCTCGGCCACCCTCGGACCCCATCCGGCCGCCTCCAGTTCCTCGCAAATCCGGCTGCCCCGCCGGCACTGCCAGACGATGGCCCGGTGCAACGGCCGCCCCGTGCGGCGTTCCCACACGACGAACGTCTCGCGCTGGTTGGTCAGACTCAAACAGGCCAGCGCCCCGGCCTTGTCCGGGTGCCTCGACACCAGCTCGTTCACCGCTGCCAGAACGTTCTGCCAGATCTCCTCGGCATCGTGTTCGACCCATCCCGGACGCGGATAGTACTGACGATGCTCCCGCGCAGCCTTGTCCACGCAGTGTCCCTGCGTGTCGTACAACAGGGCCTTGGTCGCCGAGGTGCTCTGGTCGATGGCCAACACGCAGCTCATGAAGCCCCGCTTCGGTTTCGCCGCCTATTCTTCCACTGCGGCCCGAGTGGGGCGACCCGTCCCCAGCAGCTCCCGGGCCGTTCCCGCCAGTCCTTCCATGCTGATGCCGTAATGCCGGAAGATGTCCGCCTGGGCCCCGGTCACGGTTTCCTCGTCCGGAATCCCCACGATCCGAAAAGGCGTGCGGACCCCCGCCTGCATCAACACCGCGGCACACGCCTCTCCCAACCCTCCGTGCACCGAATGTTCCTCCACTGTCACCACCGCACGGCACTCGCGCCCGGCCTCGAGCACCATCTCCGTGTCCAGGGGCTTGATCGTGTGCATCGAGATCACGCGCGCGTCGATCCCCTCTTCCTCCAACAGAGCCGCGGCCAGCAACGCGTGCACCACCGTCTCCCCCGTGGCCACAAAGGCCACATCGCGCCCCTCCCGCAACCGCAAGGCCCGCCCCACCTCGAAACGCGTGCCGGGCGGGTGCAAATCGTACATCGGCGCCTTGCCAAAACGCACAAACACGGGATGTCTGGCCCGCGCCGCGGCCCGAATGGCCTCCCGGGTCTCGAAATTGTCGGCCGGCACCAGCAGCGTGAGATTCGGAATGGCCCGCAACGCTGCCAGATCGTGCAGCGAGTGATGAGTGGAGCCAAGGGCCCCATAGCTCACCCCCGCACTGATCCCCACCAGCACCACCGGCACATCCGAATAACACACGTCGTTCTTGATCTGTTCCAGTGCCCGGGCCGTCAAAAAACAACTCGGCGACACGGCGAACGGTTTCTTTCCGCACGCAGCCAGGCCCGCCGCAATCCCCACGAGATTCTGCTCCGCGATGCCGACCTCGAGCAGCTGGCCCGGCAGGGCCTGTCCAAAGGGCCCCAGCTTCCCCGACCCGCGCGAATCGCTGGTCAGCGCCACCAGGTTCGGGTCCGTGCGTGCCAGTTCCTCCAACGTCTCGGCGAACACGTCCAAATTGGGTCGGCCCGGCCGCAGACCCAACCGCCCGGCCCGGGCGCGGGCTGCCGCACTCAGCATGGGAGGGGCGGGCGCACTCATGCGGTCAACACTCCTCTCGCAAGCAGGGCCCGCTCCGCCCGCAGCCGTCGCTCGGCTTCGTCCAACTCCGCCCGTGCCCGCGCCAGTTCCTCGGCGTTCGGCACGCCGTGGTGCCAGCGCGCCACGCCTTCCATGAACGAGATGCCCTTGCCCTTGACGGTGTCCGCGATGACCACCGTGGGCCGGCCGTGCTCGGGCGGCTGCCGCAAAACCTCGGTCAATCGCACGTAATCATGCCCGTTCACGCGCCTCACCGTCCAGCCGAACGCACGCCACTTGTCCTCCAGCGGTTCCGGACTCATCACCTGACGCGTCGGACCCGTGATCTGCAGTCCGTTGTGGTCCACGATTGCGATCAGATTGTCCAATTGGTAATGCGCCGCCGCCATGGCGGCCTCCCACACGGACCCCTCCGCCAGCTCCCCATCCCCCAACAGCGTGAACACGCGATACGTCGCCCGGTCCCGTTGCCCCGCCCAGGCCATTCCCACACAAATCGACAGGCCATGCCCGAGCGCGCCCGTGTTCATTTCAATCCCCCGCACATGCCGCGTGGGATGCCCCACATAGGGCGAGCGATAGCGACAGAGAGTTTCCAGATCCGACCACGGGAAGAACCCGCGATCCGCCAGCACGCAGTAGAGCGCCTCCACCGAATGTCCCTTGCTCTGCACATACCGGTCCCGGCCGGGATCCTCCACCGTCTCGGGCGAAACGTTCAGTATCCGGTGATACAGCACGATCAGGATGTCCAGGCATGACAATCCCCCTCCCGTGTGGCCGGCGCCCGCTTGATGAATCACCTCCAACAGGCGCCGCCGCAACTCGATCCCCTTGAGCTCCAGCTCCCAATCCCTCGTGTCCACACGTCCGGAACTCATTCCTCCGGCTCCTGGTCTGCGCGATCACGAACACCCGATCGCGACGAACAAGCGTCGTGGTCGCTTCCCGCTCCGCTCCGTTCCTTGCGGCCCGCCCCGCGGGCCACGGCATGGCCCCCGGCGCCGAGATATCCAGCCCTCCGCCCCCGGGGCGATGGCTCGTTCCCTCGCACGCGCGTCTTCATCCACGAAACACTTGTACGTCCCAACCCAGATAGTGTCCCCACGCCTCCTCCAGAATCGAGGCCGTCCGGGAACAGGTCATGACCACATGATGCTCGAAGCCCTGCCGGCAGATGTACCGCAACACCTCCTGCAATCGGGGCACCCGCGCCACGGCCCGGTTGCCAAACGTGTGCAGGTCATCGGCCGTCAGTTCTCCTTCCCCCACATAGGCCCGAATCCGACCCTCCGCATCGGCCGTGCTGATCCGGCCGTAGGTCAGGGGGCCGGCCGGGGTGCGGCCCTCCAGGGCCCCGTAGGTGTTTTCGACCCCCAGGATGCTGCCCAGGATCGGTGCATTGGCGATGCGGATGTCGGGCAGGAAACTCTTGGCCCAGTTGCCGCAATGGAACAGCACACATTTTTCCGGATCGTCGCCGTAATTGTTGTTCCAGTCCACCAACGCCGCCGGCGTGCCGCTCGCCAGCTGCATGGCGTACATCGTCAACGCACCCGTCACGTCCACCTCGCACGCACTGGGCAGGAACCGCTCGCTCATCATGCTCATGAGCGTGCAGACATTGCAGCCAAAATGCCGTTGCAACGAGGTCCAACACTGAATCGCCGTGGCATCCAACGCCTGGCTTTCCATCCATTCCCACAGCGCCACGCCCAGCCTCGCCATCTGCACGAGTTTCTCCTCCGGCACTCCCGGCGCCGGGGCGTAACTGCGCAGCTCCTCCAGTTTCGCCACCACCGCCGGGTGCCCCGCCTCCAGCCGCCCCGCCACGCCCAGGATCTCGGACAAGTCCACCGTGGTCACCGAAATCCCATATCGTTCCAGCAACTTTTCCGAGTAACGCACCGTGTTGAAAGCACCCGGCCGCGCCCCCACCGCCCCGATGCGCAGCCCCCGCAGGCCGTTGACCACGCGGCACACCCCCAGGAACCACTGGAGATCCCGCCGAAAACTCGCGGACAGCGGATGCGAGACATGCTCCGTCGTCAAACTGAACCTGATTCCCGCCTGCACCAGATTGTTGCAGACGGAGATCTTGCCACAGAAGGCATCCCGACGGCGCGCCGGCGACAATTGATCCATCCGATCCGGATACGCCTGGATCAGCACCGGCACCTCCAGGCCCGAAAGCCGCAGGGCGTCCAATACGCCTTTTTCATCCCCGAAATTGGGGAGGCACACCAGCACACCGTCGATTTCCTCGCGATGCCGTCGGAACAGCTCGGCGCATTTGCGCGCATCCGCATGCGTTTCCACGCCGCCCAGCTTGGTCTCGTGCTCGCCCAACTGCACCGCCCGAATCCCCAGTTCCTCGAACAGCCTGGCCAGGTCCGTCCGCGCCTCCGTCACCAGGGGATCCGGGAAAAAGTCCCGGTTCCCGTAAATCACCCCCAGGGTGGGGGTTTTGTGCGGTCGTTTCATAATCTCCTCACTCTTTCCCACGGGTGCCCCTTCCCCACCGCCGTCCCTCCCTGCGACCGGAGCTTCGGCTCGACGTTTCCGTCATGGCTCTCCTTCCGTCACCTCCACAATGACGCGCCGGTACCGCGTCAGACGCGGCACGCCGTGATCCGTCACGGCCAAAATGATGTGCAGGGTGCCCGTGCCGGGTGGCATCACCCGCTCGGTGGGCACCACGAACCAGGCCCGCGGCTGGTCGAAGTTTCGAATCTCCACCGGCTGACCGGTACGTGCGCTGGAGACCGTGAACGTGCCGGCTTCGCCGTAGTAAAACCACTCGTACGACACGGCGTCGCCATCCGGATCGGAGGTTCCCTCGGCACTCAGGTCCACCCGCTCCCCGCGACGCGCCCTCAACCGGTCGGGATGACCCAGGCGCGGCACGGGCGGATGATTCGCCTCCGCATACGGTTTGACGGTCCAATCCATCCGCGCCGCGAAATCGTTCTGATACGCCGCGCGCCATCGCCAGATCGTGGCCTGGTTGCTCGTGTGCCAGTTGCCGTCCACGCCGCGCACTTCGTCCATGGCGTCCGTCCAGATCGGCCGCGTCTCCGCCGCCAAATGCCACTTCTGTTTGCGCGGGGTGTAGAGTTCGTACCGACCGCCCCAGCCGCCCCAGTCGGGCCGATCCGGCTCGTTCAACCCATTGCGGATGAGAAACAAAAAGCTCGGAGTGTCCCCCTCCATGAGATACTCGGTCCGCGGATACTGCGCCCCCAGCGGGCCCTTGCCCCGGATGTTCCGGTCCAGCCACGGCTGGTCCACCAGCGAAAAATCCGCGCCCGCAAAGCGCCCGTGGAACTTGTCCCCGCTGATCCCGCTCCAGGTGGCATAATGGTAAGCGCCGCCCGGATGAACCCCCGGGCTCACGACGTAAAACAGCTCCGGGAACTCCCGCCGAATCCACGGGCCGGAATCGTCCTGATCCGAGATGGCGTACACGCGCCACTGCCGCACAAACCGTTGCTGTTCCTCGATGCTCCGCGTTGTCCGCACCTTCCACAGCGCCTGGGCCAGGACGCTCGGGCCACCCCACACCAACACCCAGAGCGGACGCGGATCCTCCCGCAGACCGGCCGCCACCAGTAACTCCGATCCCGGCGAGTCGCACCCGGCGCCCACGCCTTTCATCCCGTACACTGGCAATCCCTCGCGAACCACGGCCAGGAGCTCCTCCGCGGTGGGCCAACCCGGCTCGTGGAGCCCCAGGTTGTCCCGTACCTGGCCATAGGCCCCGATGATTTGGCGAATGCGCCAGGCCGCTGTGCGATCCCGCTGGTGCACCGAGGTTGTCGCCACCAGTCCCTCGATGTCGAACTGGTTCGCGTAAACCAACAGCCGCACCATTGACTGCGCATCATCCGGCTCGTTCTCGATGTCCGTCAGCACAAACACGCGCCGTTTCTCGGGCACGCCCGGCTCCGAGGCCATCAGCAGCGGCGCCGCCATCGTCAGCGCCCACGCCGCTGCCAACAGCATCCAACATCGCTTACATCGATCCATCCCCATGGATCCCCTCCGCGTCCCGGATCCCGCTCCGCATCCCGCGCGCACGCAGCCCGCGCGCGGATTCCTGCTCCACCCGGGGCCCCGGGAACCCCGCCCGGGCCTTGCCCAAACGCGGGGGCCGACCCCGCCCCTGCAACCGGCCCCTCTCGATCCACCTACCACGCTACCACGTCGGGAAACGGGAATCTTCCTTGAACGCACGCAAAACTCACGGAATCCTAAGCTCCGTGAAGCAGTTCGACGTCAACCGGCCCGAGTTCCTGCCCTACGGTTTCACCTGCGAACTCTGGAGGCCGGCCCGAATGCCGCGCCCGGACAAACACAGCGAAGTGGAATTGAACTGGTTGAAAGCCGGCTCCCTGACCTATCTGCTCGGAGGACGCCGTATCACCGTCCCGGCCCGGCGCCTGGCCGTCTTCTGGGCCGCGATCCCCCACCAGATCGTCGCCTTCGAAGGTCACAGCCCCTACTACGTGGTCACCGTCCCCTTGGGCGAATTCCTTGGCATGGGCCTTCCCCCAAGCTTCACTTATCCATTGCTGGAGGGCTCGCTCCTCCTGGAACCCCGGCCCGATCCCGCCGATCGCTTCCGCTTCCCCCAATGGGAACAGGAACTCCGCCTCGGCGACCCGGCCCGGGAACGACCCGTGCGCCTGGAAATCCAGGCGCGCCTGCTCCGACTGGCCCTCGACGTCGCAAGAGCTCCCGCAGCACCCTGTCCCGAACCCGCACTCTCCAGAGCCGACCAACTGGCCTGTTACATCGCACGTCACTACCAACAGCCCCTGACCGCCTCCCGGATCGCCGCCGCCCACGGGCTCCACCCCAACTACGCCATGAACCTCTTTCGCCGCGCCTTCGGCACCACGCTCATCGCCTTCCTCACCCGCCACCGACTCTGTCACGCACAGCGCCTCCTGGTCACCACCGACGAGCCCATTCTCCAGATCGCCCTGGCTTCGGGCTTCCAAAGTCTGAGCCGGTTCAACGAAGTCTTTAAAAAAGTGTGCGGCTGCAGCCCGCGCGAATACCGCAAGGCCCATCGAACCCCCGCATCCAACCTCCGCCGCGCGCCCGCCGGGGTTCGCCGGCCCTCGACCCGGCCCGCCTCACCCCGACGTCGCTCCTCCTGACTCAGGCGGACCCCTCCGCCGGAACCTGCCCCCGGGCCTTCGCCATCTGCGCCATGCTCCGCTAACGCCTCACCCGGCCCAACGATAATGGAGAAACCGCCACAACAAGTGCAGATGCACGGCCAGACTCAGCCCTGCGAATGCCCAGAACGGCCACTTCTTCCGCAACCAACAAAACAACGCGCCCAGCGCCACGAACAACGGAAACACGCACGCCTCGAATCGAATGTAGGAAACAAACGTCCCGCTCAGCGCCGGTACGAGCCCAAGCATGAGCGTCCACGGAATCAAATCGCGGCCCAGGCGCCATTGCACCGGCAGACTGTACATGAGCACCACGAATCCCAGGCGGTCGAGCAACGACCCCTGAAAGTCATGCCAGGCCCGAACCTCGAAAAAGCCCTCCGCCAACTTTCGGAAATTCCAAAGATTCGAAATGGCATGCACCCCCCAGTACCGCTGTGCCTCGATCCCGGCCCAGGGATTCCCTCGCCACAGCCACATTAACGCAAGGTACGTCGCCCAACCCAGCACCGGCGCTGCCAGCAAGAGCCACGGTCCCCAACCGTCCCGCCTCCCGCCCGGCTCCTCCGATCCCCGGCCTGCCGCCGACCCGCCACGCCACCGGCGCAATCTCTCCCAGGGCAACGTTTTCAATGCGTGCCAGGCGATCGGGAGCACCGCAAACACGCCCACCCCCCGGGCCAGTGGAGCCAGATAGGCACCGATCCAAGCCGCGCCCCAGCGACGCTGCTCCAATCCCCACCACAAGACCATCACCAGCAAAAAGAACAGCGCCTCGCTGTAGATGAATTGGTAAAACAGCGAGCCCGGAAACAAGACGAGCAGCAGCGTGGCCCGATCGGCCACCTCTTCGCCCCAGCGGCGTGCAGTCACACGGTGAAACAACCACCAGCCCAGCAGCGAGCACAGATTCGCAAGGATCAGTCCGACAACAACATGACTTAGACCGGTCAGCCGACCCACGGCATGGATGAGCCCCGGCCACAACGGGTAAAACGCAATCGACGGCGTCTCCACCGTGTATCCGCGTGCCGCCAGATACAGATAATGTTCCGCGTCCCAGGTCGCGAAATGCCGTTCCCAACGGCCTCGAGGCTCGGATAACCAGCCTTCCGGAAACCAATGCCGTCCGATCCAAATCGCTGTGCGCGTATCATAGGCATCGCCCCAGGCGATGATTCCGCCCACCACGGCCGCGTACAGGAGCTTCGCAGCCAGCAACGCAGCCCAGACCCGTGCACCGCGGCCCGGGCGCGGCTCGCGGACCCCCGGTTCCATCATGGCTGTTCCGCCTCCGGTCTGTTCGGCGATCCGACAGCGTTGCTCGATTCAGCGCCCACGGCCGCGCCCGAACTCGACTCCGACGACGCCGCGGCTCTCCAACCCCAGCCCCACTTCAGATTCAGTCCGAAATTCCAAAAACTCACCAGCACGATGGCAATGAAGTTCGAGAGATAGACGTTCCAACCCAATCCGTGTACCTGGAGATACAGCAGCAACACACTCCAGCCAATGCCCGCCAGACACACCAGATTGAATTTGATCAACCGGGCCAACCGTCCGCGCCATCGCCCCCGGAGCTCCGCCTCCGCCCCGCCGTCGCCCCTGACGGCCCGCGACGCGCCCAGACCGCGGAAGGTCCATATCTCGTTCCACACGAAGTTGTGCAACAGGGCTGCTTCCGCCGCCAGCGCCTTGCTCAACGCCAAATTCCAGCCCAACCGCGATGGGGAGCTCAACAGGTAAAGACACACCATGTCCACCGCCATCCCACTGGCCCCGACCAGACAAAACTTCACATACCGCCGCGCCAGGTC
>JAOADM010000360.1 GCA_026417315.1 Limisphaera sp. | reverse complement strand
CCTCGGAGTTGGCACGGCAGGTAGACCTTTTCCCCCGGCTCCGGGTCTTGGGCCAGGTTTCCGACCAGGCCAAGGTGCTGGACATCCGCCGGGAGGTTTACCCCTTGCCTCGGGACCTGGTGGGCCCCAGGGGAGAAGTACTCCTGCAGAAGGCCCTGGAGCTGGCGGAGGGCTTGGGGGAAAAGCTCCAGGGGGTTACCCGCCGCCTGGCCCAGGCGCTCCTGGGAGGTAGGGACCCTGCCGAGCTCCAAGCTTTCCAGAGGTCCCTGCCCCTCCTCCGCCTCTACTGGGCAGAGCTGGATGGTGCTTTCCCCCGGTTCCTCGAGGGCCTGGAGGGCCTAGGGAGCCTGGACGGTTGGCGGGATGAACTCCGCCGGGCGGCCCAGGGGGCTTGGGGGGAGACCCGCCGCTTTTTGGGCACAGAGGGCCGGCACCTTAAGGCGCTGGCGGAAGGCGAGCGGGCCTTTGGTCAGGCCTTGACGTTCCTAAAAGAGGAGGTGAAGGGGTGAGTGGAAAGGCGTTTGTGGACTTCCTGGAGAACTTGAAGGGAAGGCGGG
>JAOADM010000359.1 GCA_026417315.1 Limisphaera sp. | reverse complement strand
ATCAAACTCTATCCCCTGACCTATCCTATTAGGTCCCCCACCTAGTATAACTACCTTCCTTTTAGTAGATATCTTAGCCTCGTTCTCAACCTCATATGTGGAATAGTAATAGGGCGTGTAAGCCTCAAACTCCGCAGCACAAGTATCAACAAGCTTGTAAACTGGGAAAAGATTCCTTCTTTCCCTCTCTTTTCTAACCTCATCTTCAGTGCTTCCCCAAACGTAAGCAAGCTGTCTATCAGAAAAACCATAGGATTTAGCCTTTTTAAATATATCCTGTGGAATCTCAACTAATGGAAGACCCTTAAACTTTTTAAGCTCCCCCTCGAGCTCTATTATCTGCTTTATGTTATTCAAAAACCAAGGATCTATCTTAGTTAATTTATATACCTCCTCAACCGTAAATCCGCTTTCAAGAGCATATTTAAGATAAAATACCCTCTCAGAGTTTGGATAAGAGAGCTTTCTCTCTATCTCCTCTCTTGTTAGATCCTTAGGGTCTCTTCCATCGGAACCTAGCCCATATCTTCCTATCTCAAGGGATCTCAAGGCCTTTTGAAG
>JAOADM010000358.1:309-562 GCA_026417315.1 Limisphaera sp. | reverse complement strand
CCCCAAGGACCTTCCCCCGCTTCTCGCTGTGGCCAGCGAGCTACGCGATGCCCTC
Organism: Limisphaera sp.; assembly: GCA_026417315.1. Taxonomy (GTDB): domain Bacteria; phylum Verrucomicrobiota; class Verrucomicrobiia; order Limisphaerales; family Limisphaeraceae; genus Limisphaera. Next base: position 507 of record JAOADM010000358.1, on the reverse strand, counting down.
ACCAACCTGATCCTCAACGCCGTGGACGCCCTCCCCACCGGCGGAACCATCTCTATCCGCGCCAGCCTGATCGGTCCTCCGGGGGCGGAAGACCACGTGCTCTTAGAGGTCAGCGACAACGGCATCGGCATGGATGAAGAGACACGGGCCCGAGCCCTGGAACCGTTTTTCACCACCAAGCCCACAGGCACCGGTATG
>JAOADM010000358.1:0-299 GCA_026417315.1 Limisphaera sp. | reverse complement strand
GGTATGGGGCTTCCGACGGTCTTTGGCGCCGTCCAGCGATTAGGAGGTCATGTGGAGCTGGACAGCGCCCCGGGCCGCGGGACCACCGTCCGCCTTTTGTTGCCCCTGCGCCGGCTGCCTCCTTTCCAAGCGCCCCCGGCGGAGGCGGTTACCCTGCCGCCGCTGCGCATCCTGTTCGTGGACGACGAGCCACTCATCCGCGAGGCCCTGGGGCATGCTCTGGAACAGGAGGGACACCACATTACCTGTTGCCAATCGGCAGAGGAAGGGCTGGAAGCCTTTACCCAAGCGCTCGGTAG
>JAOADM010000357.1 GCA_026417315.1 Limisphaera sp. | reverse complement strand
CCGCGGCTCCGCAGCAGCTCCAGCAGCGCCCGCGAGCCCGGCACCAGGTACTTCTCCGGCGGAGCCGCGCCCGTCTCCAGCTCCTCGATCCGGTGCCGGATCCGCCTGTGCAGCCGGTCCAGATACCGGTACTTGTACACGAGCGGATCCTCCGGCCTGCCGCCGCGCAGCTCCACCTGCCGCGCCAGCTCGATCATCTGGTAGATGGTCTGCTTGCCCGTCAGCCGGTAGACGAACTCCCGCACCAGCGCCGTCAGCTCCTGCTCGGACTCGCCCGTCTTCAGCTCCAGCAGCGTCTCCACCATCATCGGCACCATCACGTCGAACCATCCCGAGCGGATGAGCGACAGCGTGCCGTCGAAGTCGAACAGCGCCACGCGCGCCCGCGCCGCGCTGGCGCCGGTGAGGATCTCCAGCGATGCGTCAGCCGGCCTCACGCAAGCACCTTCTTCAGCCCCCGGGCGATCTCCGCCGCGTAGTCCTTCATCATCTGCGGCAGCACCTCCTCGATCTGCTTCGTGAACCGCGCCTTCGGCATCGACATGCTGATGGCTGCAAACACC
>JAOADM010000356.1 GCA_026417315.1 Limisphaera sp. | reverse complement strand
GTGGGAGGTATCCACCGGTTAGTCCCTTGGCCAACGCGAGGAAATCCGGTACGACGTGCTCGTGTTCGCAGGCGAACATTTTGCCCGTGCGGCCGAACCCGGTCATGACTTCGTCGGCGATGAGCAGCACGCCGGTACGATCGCACCACGTGCGCAAGTCGCGAAGCAACCCGGCAGGCCACACCCGCATGCCGGCGGCGCCCTGGATAAGAGGTTCGATGCACACGGCAGCCACGTCATCGGCGCGGTCCGGTAGCTCTGCCAAATTACGGATGCGTTGCACCGGGAAGGTCAGCGGACGGAACACATCGTGGAAAAGACGGATACCGCCGACGCTTACCGCGCCGAGCGTGTCCCCGTGGTAGGCTTCGGTAAACGCGAGGAAGCGCTGGCGTTGGGGTTGACCGCGATGTTGCCAAGACTTTTGAACATGCCATTGCCGTCGTAGTCGGGAAACATCAGAAGGTCCGGAGCTACGACCCGGACAAATCCCGGCGGCCCGCCCTTGAACGAGCAGTCCGGCCGCCCGTCGGCGTCGGCCGTCGCAAGGAAGAAGAAGCCGGCCCGCTCGATCAGCTCCTTGTCC
>JAOADM010000355.1:270-588 GCA_026417315.1 Limisphaera sp. | reverse complement strand
CCCGCGGGCGAGTGGAAAGGGCAGAGTGCGCCGGGGCTCGGCGAGTGGATCATGCACAACGCTCGCATACCGGTCGAAGAGTACGAGCCGCTCGTGCACCAGTTCAACCCGGTACGGTTCAACGCGGACGAGTGGGTTCGCATCGCGAAGAACGCAGGTATGCGCTACATCGTGATTACCAGCAAGCATCACGACGGCTTCTGCCTGTTCGACGCGAAGAACTCCGACTACGACGTGATGGCCACGCCGTTCCGACGGGACGTCCTCAAGGAGCTTCGCGCCGCATGCAAGCGCCATGGTATTCGCCTCTGCTTATAC
>JAOADM010000355.1:0-260 GCA_026417315.1 Limisphaera sp. | reverse complement strand
CCTGCCGACGGAGCACGCTTCGAGCGGTACATCGCCTACATGAAGGAGCAGCTCCGGCAGCTGGTCACCGAGTACGGCCCGGTCGGCATCCTCTGGTTCGATGGTGAGTGGGAGAACACATGGACGCACGAGATGGGCAAGGACCTCTACGCCTTCGTGCGGAGTCTCGACCCGAATATCATCGTCAACAACCGGGTGGACAAGGGCCGTCAGGGGATGCAGGGACTGACTGCCGAAGGCGACTTCGCCGGAGACTACGG
>JAOADM010000354.1 GCA_026417315.1 Limisphaera sp. | reverse complement strand
GACTGTAGCGGCGCGCCCGGGATACTTGCGCAGGAAGTCCGCCGCTTTTGCCCCGGCGTGCATGGCGTTGCCAGTATCAAACTGCATCACCACATCCTTCACGGTATTGCCGAAGAAGGTGTCCCACGGCAGTTCCCCGTCCAGCGGATGAAATTCGTGCGTATGATTGTGGTAACCCACCCGCATCTTGTGCGGCTTCACCTTCGCCGCGATTTCGTTAAACAGTTTAGCGGTATCCAGCCACGCCTGACGCGAGCGGGTATACTGCTCTGGCAACCAGGGCACAATCAGGAATTTGTTGCCCAGAATCTGGTTGAACTCGACGGTGCGTTGCAGCTCGTCCCCCAGCAAGGTGTCGATGCCGATGTGCGTACCGCAGCATTTCAATCCGTTGTCATCCAGCAGCTTACGCAGGTCCTTAGCGCTATAACCGTGGTAGCCAGCGAACTCTACGCCCTCATAGCCCATCCTGGCGATGGCGGCAAGAGTGCCGGGCAGGTCCTTCGCACAATCCTCACGTACGGAGTACAGTTGAACCGCGATCGGAATCCGTTTTGCCATCTTGTCCCTCACACTGCGAAGAGTTTATACGTTCAC
>JAOADM010000353.1 GCA_026417315.1 Limisphaera sp. | reverse complement strand
GCCCCATCACCTGCAACGACTGCCACAACCCGGCGAACATGGCCGTGCGCGTGACCCGACCGGCCTTCATAGACGGCATCCGGGCGTTGGCCGCGTCGGACTACCCGGTGCCCCACCTGCCCAGCATCGAGCGCTGGCGCGCCGGCGACCGCAAGACGCCGTATGACCCCAACACGATGGCCTCTCGCCAGGAGATGCGCTCGCTGGTGTGCGCCCAGTGTCACGTGGAGTACTACTTCGCCGGCCAGGAGAAGAAGGTCACCTATCCCTGGCACAAGGGTCTGACCACCGAGGCCATCTACGCCTACTACCAGGAGATCGGCTTCAAGGACTGGACCCACAAGCTCACCGAGACGCCCAGCCTGAAGGCCCAACATCCGGAGTTCGAGCTGTGGAGCCAGGGCGTGCACGCCGCCAACGGCGTGGCCTGTGCTGATTGCCATATGCCCTACCATCGTGTGGGCGGGGTGAAAATCAGCGATCACCACGTGCGCAGCCCCATGCTCAACATCAACAACGCCTGTCAGACCTGTCACAACCAGAGCGAGAACGAGCTCCTGACACGGGTGAACACCATCCAGGACAAGACCTTCGCCC
>JAOADM010000352.1 GCA_026417315.1 Limisphaera sp. | reverse complement strand
GTGAGTTCGCTGAGCATCTGGGCGAATGCATCTATCCGGGCATCTGGGTGGGGGAAGAATCTTCCGTCCCCAACATCGTGGGCATTCGCAAGGACGTGGTAGACGCTCTGCGTCCGCTGGGGATACCGGTGCTGCGCTGGCCCGGCGGCTGTTTCGCCGACGCCTACCACTGGCGCGACGGCATCGGACCGCGCAAGCGGCGCCCTTTGCGTCTCAACTATCACTGGGGCATGGCGACGGAACCAAACCACTTCGGCACACATGAGTTCATCGTCTTCTGCCGCCTGATAGGCGCGGAGCCGTATATCGTGGGAAACGTCGGTTCGGGCACGCCCGCTGAGCTGCGCGACTGGGTGGAGTACTGCAACTTTGCGGGCGAGTCCGCGCTGGCGAACGAACGTCGCGCCAACGGGGCGGAGGAACCCTTCCGCGTGCGATTCTGGGGCGTGGGCAACGAAAACTGGGGCTGCGGCGGCAACATGCACCCCGAATACTACGCAGAACTCTTCTGCCGATACCGCACCTTCCTGTTCAACTATTCCGATACCCCCATACACGCCATCGCCTGCGGCGCGGCGGGCAACGACTGGGACTGGAC
>JAOADM010000351.1 GCA_026417315.1 Limisphaera sp. | reverse complement strand
ACATGGAGGCTGGGTAGACGTTGAAAGCCAGATAGGGAAAGGCACATCTTTTATTCTGCATTTTCCGGTACCGGAAAAATTAATCGAAGTAAAACCAAAGACTATAGAAGCCACTTCAAAATTGCAAGGTGGGCAAGAAACTATTCTGGTTGTCGAAGACAACGAACCTGTCAGAAAAATAGCCGTTGCCTGTTTAAGAAAACTTGGTTACACAATTCTTGAAGCATCCAATGGAAACACAGCCATTCAACTCGTTCAAAATTACAGAGGGACTATAGACTTATTATTCACAGACATGATTATGCCGGGAAACATCAATGGACTCGATTTATACGAAAAACTAAAAGAAAAAATGCCGGGATTGAAAGTAATCTTCACAAGCGGACATCCAGGCGACGTTCTACAAATCAAAGCGGATTTAATGGCAAGCGGTATTTTTTTAAAAAAGCCTTTCGACCCCGTTGCTCTCGCCGAAAAGGTGCGCAACTGTCTGAACAACAATCAACACAACGGGATAAAATAAAATGGTGCGCGCTGCAGGATTTGAACCTGCGACCCCCAGTGTGTGATACTGATGCTCTACCGCTGAGCTAAGCGCGCA